>JAVVFN010000186.1:0-2767 GCA_032250645.1 Methanomicrobiaceae archaeon
ATGTGCCCTGATAGAGAACCATGAAGGGTTCGCCTTCTCCCCCCTCTTCCGCTACGAAGAGGACTACTCGCAGTATCTCCCCCGCGGCCACTACACCCGTTCCGAGAAGCTCAGGAACTACTTCCGGGCGATGATGTGGTACGGTCGGATGAGCTTCCTCCTCAAGGGCGGCACGCCAGGGCCCCTCGTCTCTGCAGAAGACGCCCGGATCCAGACCACCGGAGCGGCGCAGGTCACGGCCGCGGTCAGTGCAGACCCGACCGTCCGTGACCTCTGGGACCGGATCTACACGGTCACCGCGTTCTACGTGGGCTATTCTGACGACCTCGGGCCGTACGAGTACCGCGATGCCATGAGGCGGGTCTTCGGGGATACCTTCAATCCGGTGCACATCAGCGCGGAAGAGATAGATGCACTGAAGGCAGAACTTGCCGCCTACCCCTCCCCGCGGATCTACGGCGGTACCGGCAACTGCGCGATCCCGCCACCGTACTCACCGCAGCAGGCCGACCAGTGCCTCGAGAACACCAAGGGCTTCCGGCTGATGGGACAGCGTTTCGTTCCTGACTCCTACCTTTTCACAAACCTCGTCGGCCCCTATGCAGGCAGGTACATGGGCAGCGGGAATCCGTTCACGCTGGTGGGGTCCATCAGGGGATTCCCCATGGGCCTTGATGCAATGGCGCTCCTCGGCTCGGAGCGTGCACGCGAGATCCTCGAGGAAACCGAGAATGCGAACTATGAGCGGTACGCCGCTGCCTACGCGGATCTTGAGGAAGAGTTTGGAAATTTCTCGGTCGCCGACTGGAACCAGAACCTCTACTGGAGCTGGCTCTATGCCCTAAAGCCGCTTCTTTCCGACTTTGGCCCAGGATATCCCACCTTCATGCAGGAAAGTGCCTGGCAGGACAAGGAGCTCTCCACGGCCCTTGCCTCGTGGACCGAACTCCGCCATGACACCATCCTCTACGCAAAGCAGAGCTACACGATGAAGGCGACCGGCATTGTGCCGAGAGAAGAGTACCCGGTGGTCGGGTACGTCGAACCGGTGCCAGAGTTCTACCACCGGCTGCATGCTCTCACCCGCATGACCAATTCCGGCCTTGAAGAGAGGGGAGTGCTCGACACAGTCTCCAAGGCCCGTCTCACCCGGCTCGAGGAGATCCTCGGGCGGCTGGAGGCGCTCTCGGTGAAGGAACTTGAAGACCGGGAACTTACCGGGGACGACTACGCGTTCATCAGGAATTTCGGGAGTGAACTTGAGGGCGTGATCGCAGAGGTGGATGAGAAGGCCAAAAAGACCACCATGATCGCCGACGTCCATACGGACACCAACAGCGGGATGGTGCTCGAGGAGGGTGTCGGGTACGTGGATCTCATCCTCGTCGCATACCGGCTGCCTGACGGGCGGATCCTCTGTGGCGCCGGTCCGGTGATGAGCTACTATGAGTTCAAGCACCCCATGGACGACCGCCTGACCGATGAGGGGTGGCGCGAGGTACTCTCCACAGATCCCCCGGATCGTCCGGCATGGACGAAAGGGTTCACCTCCTGATCTTTTTCTCTTTCCCTTCCCCGGGCAAAAACAAAACGTCACCGAATGGCGGGAATATCAAGGAGCGTGGACGAAATCAGCTACTTTCTCAATGGCTCATTCTTCGAATACCCCATCATGCTCAAAGAGATAGCATTCTTCGCATGCCTGTCCCTGTGATGCCCATTCCTCGTCGCTGTATTCTCTCTCGGTGGGAAACCCGCAGTATCGACATAGTCTCCGTCGCTTATTTCCCATAAAGAGTGATGAAGCGAATGTATTCAATAATTTTTCGGGCCCCTCACGGGGGGCAAATCCAGATGTATCCCTTTCACCGCACCAGATGCCGATTCCCTCCGCATATCAACAAGGATTTAACCGGTCACGGCTCATTCTACGTGCATCATGAGTTCCCCGGTATTTCACGAGGTACAGTATTTCCGCCATCCGGTGGTGATTGGCATCGTCGCGTTCATCGCGCTCCTCTCGTGGTATGCGCTGGTCCAGCAGGTCGTCCTCGGAGTGCCGTTCGGATCCAGTACTGCGCCAGATCTCGGGGTATGGTTGATCTGGGCCCTGTTCGGGATTGTACTCCCTGCCTGGCTCCTCCTGCTCCGGCTGGAGACCGTGGTGAAGGACGGGGCACTCCGCTACCGCTTCTTCCCTCTCCACCCCGGGTGGAAGGAGGTCCCGCTCAAAGAGGTGGCAGGAGCGGTGGCGGTGAACTACCGGCCTTTCAGGGAGTATGGGGGCTGGGGGATCCGCTTCGGCCGGCAGGGGATCGCCTACACGGTATCCGGCGACCGCGGGGTGCTGGTGCGCCTGCGGAACGGAAAGGCGTTCCTCATCGGGTCGAACCGGGCAGAATCGCTTGAGATCATGCTCGGCAGGAGGGAGCGGGATGAGCGGGCCACAAAGACGGAACTCCGGTTTAAGGAGATCTGACGCTCCAGTTCTCTTTTCGCCTCTCTACTCTGGCATGGGAAAAACCCTGCCACGCAGCCGAAGGGGGGGGAAAATATTAGGTCAGAATTGCACACAGATAGGTGGTGATCTGATGGATACAAACGGGGAGCTGAAGGAGAGGCTGCGCGAGCGGTCGATTGCAATGGAGATCCCGCTTTTCGGGGTCGCAAACGTGGAGCGCTGGACCGATCCCCCGTTTTCCCCCTGGGTGCCGGAGGAATTCTTCCCCCAGTCTATATTCCCGGAGGCGAAATCGGTCATTGTTAT
>JAVVFN010000187.1:0-2747 GCA_032250645.1 Methanomicrobiaceae archaeon
AGATGGTCCGTTTCGTCTCCAGCGGATCTGAGGCCACCATGGCCGCGATCCGGCTGGCAAGGGGGTATACCGGGAAGGCGGACATCGTCAAGGTCGAGGGGGGGTTCCACGGGGCCCACGACGCAGTCCTGGTCAGGGCTGGTTCGGGGGCGACCACCCTCGGGGTCCCGGACTCGGCGGGTGTGCTCCCCGATCTCGTGGCACACACCCTCCAGGTCCCCTACAATGATGGAGAGGCGCTGGAGGACCTATTAAGCCGGAAGAAGGACGTGGCCGCCTTCATCCTCGAGCCGGTGATGGGCAATATCGGCCCCATCCTCCCGGAGGACGGCTACCTCGCCGAGGTACGGAAGATCTGCACCGAGCACGACGTCCTCCTCATCTTCGACGAGGTGATCTGCGGCTACCGGCTCGGGATCGGCGGTGCGCAGGTCCGCTACGGGGTCCAGCCGGATATCACCACGCTCGGTAAGATCATCGGCGGGGGCCTCCCCATCGGGGCATTCGGGGCAAGAAGGGAGATCATGGAGATGGTCTCGCCCGCAGGACCTGTGTACCAGGCGGGAACCTTCAGCGGAAACCCGCTCAGCCTGGCTGCCGGCATTGCCACGCTCCGCTGGCTCCGGGAACGTCCGGAGGTCTATACCGTGCTCGAAGCGCAGGCCCGGGCGATCGGGGAAGCGATCGGGAATCCCGAATCGTTCGTCAGCCTCGGTTCCATGTTCAAGTACTTCTTCCGGGACTCGCCGCCCCGGGACTACCGGGAGGCAAAGGAGAGCGATATCGCGGCGTTCGGCGCGTTCTGGAGGGGGATGAGTGAGCGGGGCATCTTCATCCCGCCCTCCCAGTTTGAGACCAACTTCCTCTCGGCCGCCCACACCGATGCGGACGTGGACGCGATAGCCGGGGCGTACGCCGCATGCATCTGAGGATCGGCACCCGGGGGAGCAGGCTCGCCCTTGCCCAGACCGAGCGGGTTGCAGGGGCTCTTGCGGAGCAGGGAATCGGGACAGAGACCGTAGTCATCAAAACGGCGGGGGATACCGAGACCGGGGTGCCCCTCCACGAGATCGGAGGACAGGGGGTCTTTGTGCGGGCGCTGGACGACGCCATCCTTGGGGGCGAGATCGATGCGGCCGTCCATTCAGCAAAGGACATCCCGGCCGCTCGCCCCGGCGGGCTCCTCACCTGTGCGGTGCTCAGGCGCGACTCGCCTGCAGATTTCCTGGTGCACCACGGCGAGCTCGAGGAGGTCCGGGTGATCGGCACGTCCAGCACCCGGAGGCGCGCCCAGATCCTGCGGAGCCGCCTCCCGGTGACCGTGAAGGAGATCCGCGGGAACGTGGACACCCGGCTCCGGAAACTCGAGGAGGGGGAGTATGACGCGATCGTGCTCGCCGAGGCCGGGATGCAGAGGCTCGGGCTCGAGCTCCCGGGGACGAGGCTTCTCCCCCAGTGGTTCGTCCCCTCCCCGAACCAGGGCGTCATCGCGGTGGTCACACGGGAGGACGTCGCTGAGGCCTTTGCGCCCCTCGACCACTACCAGACTCGCCGCGAGGTCGAGGTCGAGCGGGCGGTCATGGAGGAGGTGGGCGGGGGATGCTTCACCCCGCTCGGCGTCTTCTGCGAGAGCGGTTTTCTCATCGCCGAGGTGCTGGCCCTGGACGGCACCCGGTATGAACGGATCGAGGACAACGGGGACTCCGTGGAGGAGGGCCGGCTCATCGGGAAGAAGCTCCGGATGATGGCCGAAGACCTCATCGCGGACGCAAGAAGCATGCTGGGGATCTCGCATGGCGGGTAAGGTCTATCTGGTGGGCTCGGGCCCCGGGGGGCTCGGGCTCCTCACCCTCCGGGCGCGGGAGGTGATCGAGGCGGCAGACGTCATCCTCTTCGATCAACTGCCCGGGGAGGAGGTCCTCGCCTCGCTCCCGGGGCGTGCAGAGAAGATCGACTGCGGGAAGTACGGCAGCCGTCATACCCTGGAGCAGGACGAGATCGAGGAGCTGATGGTGATGCGGGCGCGGGAGGGGAAACGGGTGGTCCGGCTGAAGGGCGGGGACCCCTTCCTCTTCGGGAGGGGCGGTGAGGAGATGGAGATCCTGCGGTCGCACCATATCCCCTTCGAGGTGGTGCCGGGGATCACGAGCGCCATTGCCGTCCCCGCATGCGTGGGCATCCCGGTCACCCACCGCCGGTTCGCATCGCAGGTAACCATCCTCACCGGTCACGAGGACCCTGGGAAGGAGGAATCCGCCCATGACTGGGCACACCTTGCAAAGAGCCCGGGTACCCTTGTCATCCTGATGGGTGTCAAGAACCTCCCCACCATCAGCACCGAGCTCATCGCCCACGGGATGGGGGCCGATACCCCGGTGGCCGTCATCGAGCGGGGGCTGCGGCCCGACGAGCGGGTGACTGCAGGCCCCCTGGGCCGTATCGCGGAGATCGCAGGGGAGCGCGGGGTCCGTCCGCCCGCGGTGATCGTCATCGGCGGGGTGGTGAGCCTCTTCGTGGAGGGCTCGCTCCCCGAGCGGGGCGACTGAAAAATCTACTTTTTTCGTGACGCGTAGTAGAGCGCATAGATGGCGACAACCACTGCAGCCAGGTAGCCGGCAAGCGTAAGGTTCCAGAACCCCATGCAGAGGCCCGGCGCGAGCTGGGGCTGGAGGGCGAGCACCACGATGGAGGTGCCGACCACGAGCGAGGCAACCACCACCCCGATCAGCAGGATGGATGCCGACTCG
>JAVVFN010000188.1:0-2747 GCA_032250645.1 Methanomicrobiaceae archaeon
GGTCTTGTGCTCGGTCCAGTCCTGAAGGGTGCCTGCCAGGGCCGACAGCTCCCCCAGCCACAGGCTGCGTTTCTCGGTGAGCACCTGGGCTTCCCTGCGCAGGGTCACCAGTTCCTCGTTGGCCCGGGCGAGGATGCGGAGGCGGGGGTTGAGGTTTCTCGCAAGGAGGGTGGTGAAGATGTTCACGGCATCGTCGTTCACTGCTGCCACGAGGAACCGGGCGCTCTCTATCCGAGCTTCCTTCAAGGCTTCCTCCTGCTCTGCGTTCCCGACCACTGCGTGATCCCCGGACGCCTTCGGGTCGACCACGATGCACCCGATCCCCTTCTGGGAGAGCTCCCTGTAGGCGGCCTTCCCCACGTCCCCATACCCGGCGATTACCGCGATCTCCTCGCCCCTCGCCGCAGGCGCAAGCTCTTCCTCGAGCACCTGCCGGATCGCGTCGGCCCGCCCGAGCAGAAAGAGCATGGTGGAGGGGTCAACCGTATCGGTCTCCTTCGGGCTCGGGACAAACTCCCCTGCCTTCCAGAAGAAGAGCACGTCCACCCCGAACCGGGAAAAGAGATCGAGGTCTCCAAGGGTCTTGCCGATCGCATGGCTCCCTTCCATGATCGGCGCCTTGGCGAGGATGAGACCGGTGCCTGCCGATGAGGAGTCCATCTGCATCTGTTCCATGCTGATCGCCTCGTAGATGGTGTCGATCTCAGGCCTGAGCACCGCGTGGCGGGCAAGGATCTTCCCGGCAGAGTTTTTGGGAGAGAGGACGTACTCGGCCCCCGCATAGCGCAGGTACCGGTCGAAGGCAATGTCGTCGATAACCGCAATGATCCGGGCACCTGTCCGCTCCCTGATGGCGAGCGTGACGGTGGCGGCGACCCGTTCGCGCTCGTTGATGATGACCGTGCTCGCGCTCTCCACCCCTGCTCCGGTCCAGGTCCCTGCGGACCCGAGGTTCTTTGCCCACACTACGAATACCTGACGGGGGTAGTCCCTTCTTGCCTTCCGGGCGAGCTCCTCATCTTTTTCCACCACCACGATGGGGGTGTCCAGCACCTCGAGGCTCTCGATGATGGCCCGGGCGAGCCGGTTGTAGCCGACGATGATGATATGGCCGGAGAGCCGCCGGGGGATACGGGTGGGCGGGGTGGCCCGGAGCACCGCGGTGAGGTAGGGGGTGAGGAGCACCGGGATGATCATGAGCACGGTGAAGACCCCGGTGGCCATCACCAGGATGACGATCCCGACAGTGACCTGACTTTCAAAAGGCAAAAGATCCCCGTAGCCCACGGTGCTCATGGTCTCGACCACAAAGAGGAGCGCCTCGCCCCAGGTGAGGCTCCGCCCCTCGAGGATCGGGAAGCTCTGATGGATAAGCGTGGTATAGAAGGCGATCTGGCCGAAGAGAAGAAGGAGGTAGAGCCGCAGGGTCCGGTCAGGAAGGACCGAACGGATCACCTCCCATAGCTCGATCATGCGAGATTCGCCTCCCGGAGGAGCTCGCACGCCCTGCACCGCTCAAAGTAGGGCTCCCCGCACCTCCCGCATACCTTCAGTTCCGGCGCAGCTGCACCGCCAACCTCCGCGAGCTCCTCCCCGAGGTTCACCAGCGCAAATTTTGTCGAGGGGTGCCGGTAATGGTAGTCGTTCAGCATGATGCGGACGTCGGCACGGAGCGCATTGTGGGCGTAGGGGCACCCGCGGTCAGAGAACCCCTCCACATTGAGGCATGCATACAGGGCCACCTCCCGCTCCGGGATGTGCAGGAACGGGCGGATCCGGGGGACGAGCCCTTCCACCGGGACATCGGGCCGGAGCAGCCGTTCAGAATCCCCCCGGAGGACGTTCATCAGCACCGACTGGGCGTCGTCATCGAGATTGAACCCGAGCGCAAGTTTCGTGGCCCCAAGCTCTCTGGCAGTCTTATTGAGGAGCCGGCGGCGGAGCACCCCGCAGAAGGTGCAGGACCGCTCGGTTCCCACCCGCTCGAGGATCTGGTCTATATCGTAGCCGTATGCATCCCGGAACCGGGTCACGAGGCACTCCACCCCGTAGCGTTCCGCGATCCCTCTCGCACGTTCCGGGTCCCGGTAGCCCCTGATTCCCTCGTCGACGGTGATGGCCATGATCTCCATATCCCTCCTCGCCCCAAACCGCGTGGCAAGGAAGTGGAGGAGTGCCGAGGAGTCTTTTCCCCCCGAGAGGGCCACCGCGATGCGGTCGTTGGCCCTGATCCATCCATGGGTCCGGATGGCCCGTTTTGCCCGCGCCTCAAAGTCGGCGATGAAGTGACGCCGGCAGAGATGGGCCCCCGAGTAGCGCTGGTAGATGATCGCCTCGTGCCCGCACCTGCTGCATCTCATCGCCTGTTCACTCACACTTATATCTTCTCATTTGATAAAATGTGTACAGAATCATGCCAATTTCTGCAGAAATCGTCCGTTCCCTCCATCCCTACGATATCCGTATTCTGCGTGCGCTTGAGCGGCTCATGACGCAGTACCGCTGGGTGCCCGACGACGTGCTCCGGAAGGAGGCGGGGGTCTCTGCAAAGGAGCTCGACTACCGCCTCGGGCGCCTCACCTCGATGGACCTTGCGAGGAGCAGCTCGGTCCCCTACCGCGGCTACCAGCTGGTCTTTGCCGGCTACGACGCCCTCTCCCTCCTCGAGCTCGTCCGCCGGGGCTCGGTGCAGGCGCTCGGCCCCCTCATCGGCGAGGGGAAGGAGTCGGTGGTCTTTGCCGGCCTCG
>JAVVFN010000189.1:0-2740 GCA_032250645.1 Methanomicrobiaceae archaeon
GGGTCTCCTGTTTCTTATCGCCATGGAGGCCCTCTGCCAGGTATCCGCGGTTCTGCAGGTGCTCGGTCAGGTCGTCGACTCCCCTTTTGGTATTGCAGAAGACGAGGGCCAGGTCGGGATTGTAGAGATCGAGTATCCTCGAGAGAATCTCGAGTTTGTCCTTTGCGCGGACCTCCAGATACTGCTGCTCGACCTGCGGCACGGTCAGCTGGCGGTCAGGGACCCGGACAAATTCAGGGTGGCGCTGGAAATTCCTCGAGATCTCGAGGATGGGGGGCGGGAGGGTTGCGGAGAAGAGGACGGTCTGGCGGTCGCGGGGGGTCTGGCGCAGAATAACCTCGATCTCCTCACGGAATCCCATATCGAGCATCTGGTCCGCTTCGTCAAGGACGACCATCCGTACCCTTGAGAGCGAGAGGGTCCCCCGCGAGAGGTGGTCGCGCACCCGGCCCGGCGTGCCCACCACCACGTGGGCACCTTTCTTCAGGACCTTTATCTGGCGTTCGATTGGCTGGCCGCCGTAGACGGGCAGGATGGTGATCTTCTTCTTGTAGGCGGCCAGAAGTGCGAGTTCTTCGGCAGTCTGGATGGCAAGTTCCCTCGTGGGGGAAAGGATGATGATCTGGGTGGTCGCGAGGGCGGGATCGACCGCCTCGAGCGCCGGGATGCCGAACGCCGCCGTCTTCCCGGTGCCCGTCTGCGCCTGCCCGGTGACGTCCTTTCCGCTCATGATCACCGGCATGGCGAGGGACTGGATGGGGGTTGGCTCCTCAAATCCCATATCTGCGATTGCCCGGAGGAGCGGGGGTGAGAGATTGAACAGTGAAAAAGGAGATCTATCTTCCATTCGATAGTGATGTGCGTCCGGCAGACATTATATATCGCATTGGGGAGATTATAGCCGGGACATTCATTCGATCTCCCGGACCCTTCCGACACTCCCGTCCTCAAGACGCACCTTGATGCCGTGGGGGTGGAATGAAGAATGGGTGAGTATCTCCCGCACCTTTCCCTCGGTAAGCCTTCCCGAACCCTGGTCCTTCTTCTGCACGATCTTCACCCGTGCGCCGGGGCAGAGGCTCTCCCGCGCTCTCCCGTCCCCTCTGCCGCGTCCTCCTGACCTGTCCATGATCACGCTCCCTGTATGGTTGGATCCTGAAGATGATATGCCTGATGAAAGAGGAACCGGGGTGCAAAAGACATTTTACCTGTCCGGAAGAGAGCTGCTCGTTCATGAGAGATGATCGAGAGATCCTGGAGCAGATCATGGAGGAGGCCCTTCGCCGTGGCGCAAGCGTGGCAGGCTACGCCCCCGCAGCGAGGCTTAAGGACTGCCCCTCAGCGCAGGCGGCGGGCCCGCAGGGATTCGGGACATACCGTGGGACGATCGTCGTCCTCGGGCTCTCCCATGACCCGGCAGTCCCGGAACTTGACTGGTGGGAGGAAGGCCGCGGCACGCCGGGAGACCGGATACTCAGGGGAATAAACAGGGATCTTGCCGCATGGCTGAAGGACGTATACGGGATCACCGCACATGACATCCCTTACCAGCTGTACGACGGCGGGATCTACCTGAAGGACGCGGCAATCATGGCAGGCCTCGGTGTTATGGGACGGAATAACCTCGTCATCACTCCCCGCTTCGGCCCGCGCATACGCTTCCGGGCCCTCTGGGTCGACATTGAGGCAGGAGAGCCCTCCTTGCCTCCCCGGGTGTCCCCCTGCGATGCATGCGACCACCCCTGTGAGAGCGCCTGCCCGATGGATGCGCTCGAGGAGGGTGGATACTCGCGTGAACGGTGTATGGCCAGGATGGAGTCGGACAGGGCTGCCCGGAGAAAGCGGGTAGACCATTGCAGGGCCTGTGAACTGGCATGTCCAGCCGGAAAAGAGTCAGGATGAATCTCCCAGCAGGTCTTTGAGCACCTGGAAGTCCTGGTTCAACGCATCCCTCAGGTTCGGGTTGTGCATGACCACCGCGGGGTGGTAGGTGGGGAGGAGGACCCTTTGCCTGCCGCGATCGGTAACCCTTCGCGCTCTTCCGTGGAGATCGCTGATCTGGCGGGTCTCGAGACCGAATAACCGGAAGATCACCCACGTCGCATACCGCCCCATCGGGACGATGAACCCGGGATCAAGCAGCGCGATCTGCTCTTGCAAGTAGGGGAGGCAGGCCTCGATCTCTTCCTGCGCAGGATCACGGTTCTCCGGGGGACGACACTTGACCACGCTCGTGATGTAGACCTCCGACCGGGCAAGGTCGATCAGGTCAAGGAGCGTGTCGAGCTCGGTCCCTGCACGGCCGACAAACGGCCGTCCCTCCTCATCCTCCCGCTTCCCCGGGGCCTCGCCGATACACAGGATCCTGCTCTCTTCGGGCCCTTCACCCGGCACCGCATGCATCCTCGTCTCTGAAAGCCTGCAGCGGGTGCAGGAGCGGATCTCCTCGTGCAGCGCCTCGAGGTCACGGCTCATGGCCCTGGTGCTCCGGACAAAAATACGCGCTCCTGCCGCTGATCGTCACGCGCTCGAGAGGAGTGTCGCCCTTCGGACAGGTGCCTCCCTTCTCACGGGAGGGGATGAGGTAATGGGAAGGCAGGTTGCCGGGATCGGCATTTGCGTCCACCGCGGTATCGAGCACCTCCTTCATGATGGCAAAGATCTCCTTTAAGCTCTCGCGGGAGAGTGAGGAGACCTTCGTCGCGGGGTGCAGACCTGCCTGGAAGAGGATCTCATCTGA
>JAVVFN010000018.1:0-13232 GCA_032250645.1 Methanomicrobiaceae archaeon
ACCTCCTGGACGAAGTGGTCAAACAGGTCAGTGACCTGAGAGGATGATCGGACATGGCTGATGATGGAACACCTGCCGAGGTGATCGAGGTAATCGGCAGCACGGGGATGCACGGCGAGGCGATGCAGGTAAAGTGCCGGATCCTTGAGGGAAATAATAAAGGACGTATCATTACACGCAACACGGTGGGCCCCATCAGGGAAGGGGATATCCTCATGCTGCTCGAGACCGAGCGTGAGGCAAAGAAACTTTCACGACGGTGATCAGAATGGTAAAATCGTATATCTGCAGTTTTTGCGGGGATGAGATTGAACCCGGATCAGGTAAAATGTTCGTGAAGAAGGACGGGTCCATCTTCTATTTCTGCAGCTCCAAGTGCCAGAACAATTTCCGGCTCGGCAGGGTCCCGCGGAGAGTGACCTGGACTGATGCGGGCAGGAAGGCACTGGGCAAGGAGTGAGCCCGGATGGACCGGACCTTCGTGATGGTGAAACCCGACGGAGTACGCAGGGGCATGGTGGGTGAGATCATCCGCCGCATGGAACAGAAAGGGCTCAAACTGGTGGCGGCCAGGCTTGAGCATCTTCCGGAAGAGAGAGTGACCGAACAGTACAGGGAGCACCTCGAAAAACCCTTCTTCCCGGGTCTGAAGGCTTATATCATGAGTGGCCCGTGTTTTCTCATGGTATGGGAGGGAAAGAATGTGGTGCAGGTCGCAAGGACGCTTATCGGCGCCACAAACCCGCTTGAAGCCGGTCCCGGCACGATACGCGGTGATTTTGCCCTTGATATCGGAAGAAACGTCATCCACGGGTCGGATTCTGCGGCAAGTGCTGCGCGTGAGATTGCGGTTCACTTCGGCGAAGATGAGATGACAGGGTATACGCGGGCAGATGAACAGGATCTCTATGAATAGAGATCTCAATCTTATCCAGTTGATATCACAAGGGGAGCATTTTTACTCAGGCCGGATTCTTCCATAAAAGAGAAAAGATCCGAACACCTATCACTTAGCTGAAATGGACGGAGATCTCCTCAGCTTTATCCTTCTCAGCTTCTCCTCCCTCTTCATCATAGTCAACCCCCTCGGCGCGACACTCTTTTTTGTATCGCTTACCGAAGAAGTCAGCCGGGAGGATCGCGCGACCATGGCGAAGGAGGCGTGTATCATTGCTGCGGCGATCCTTCTCCTCTTCGCTATTGCCGGGACCTATATCCTCCTCCTCTTTGGTATCACCCTGGAAGCGTTCCGTATTGCCGGCGGCATCCTCCTCTTCGGGATCGGGATGGAGATGGTGTATGCGAGGCCTTCCAGAACCAAGATGACTGCGACAGAGAAGTACGAGGGTATCGATGCGGAGAGTATCGCGGTCATGCCTCTCGCAATCCCCATAATCTCGGGGCCAGGGGCTATCGCCACCACGGTGGTCCTCACCAATGAAGCGTTCCAGTACCACGTCTTTTCGTTCGCAATCGTCATCCTTTCGATCATTTTAACCATTGGCATCACCTACCTGCTCCTGCGAAACTCGGAAAAAATCTCTGAGCGTATCGGACAGCGCGAATACCGGGTGATCAACCGACTGATGGGAATACTGCTCATTGCGATCGCGGTGCAGTTTGTCATCACCGGTATCTCCATCATATTTCCGGCGCTCACCCAGGGGTGAACGATGACGGCATATGGCATTCTTTCAGGAGAGATCCTCGCAGGAGGGAGCCTTGGTGCATGCGGCATCATCATCGCGCTCCTTATCCTTGGCATCAGGATCCCTCATGCACCGGTGGTGCTCATCGCGCTTGCGCTTCTTACTGTGCTGGGGGGAGCACTGCTCATCCTGAATGCAGCATCCCGGCAGGATGACCCGGCATGAGCCTGACCATCTGTGGCGCACAGATGGCAGCAGTCTGGGAAGAACCTGAAAAAACCCTTGAAATAGCTGCGGTTTATGTGGAGGAGGCCTCGAGCGCCGGCGCCTCCCTGATCGTTTTTCCAGAACAATTTACTACAGGCTGGGACCCGAAGGCTACGACATGGATCCAGGACCTCTCGGGGAGCATTACGAAAGGCGTCGCCGCACTCGCGCGAAAGAATCACATCGCCGTCCTGGGTTCGGTGAGAGAGGCGCATGACCCCCTCCCCCGGAACACCTCTTTTGTGGTCGACGCGAAGGGCAGCATTCTTGCACAATATTCGAAGATCCACCTTTTCTCGCCTGAAGGGGAGAACCAGGCCTTCTCCGGGGGGAATGAACCTGCCCTCTTTGAGATCGATGGATTATCATTCGGGATTGCCATCTGCTACGATCTCCGGTTTGCCGAGCTCTTTTCTGTCTACGCATCCATGGGAGCTCTGTGCGTGCTCGTTCCCTCGGCATGGCCCTGCAGGAGGATTGACCATTTCCATCTCCTGATCCGGGCACGTGCACTGGAACACCAGAACTATGTCGCCGGGATCAGCGGAACGGGGGATACACCAATCGAGGCATACTGCGGGCAATCGCTCATTGCAGGTCCCTCAGGAGAGACAGTGGTTCTCGGCCCCGAAAACGAGTCCCTGATCACCGGAACACTGGAGCCGGAACGGGTGCAGGACGCGCAACGGCGTATCCCCACACATTCGGACCGCAGGGACGACCTTTACGTTTCGTTTCGGAAAAGGCCATAATGATACCGTCATGAACGGAAAAGATCACGTCCTTTTAACCGAACTGTCCCTCCTCGCGGCCCTTGCTCCCTGGATGACCGGAGAGCAGATCCCCTGGCTCCTTGCCCTCTTCGCCGGCTCTCTCCTCGGTTCCCTCGCGCCGGACGCTGATGCACCGGATGCATCTATCTTCCACGCAAAGAGAAAGGGGAAAAATATATTCCGGCTGGTTCCGGGATACCTGTTCCCGCTCACCGGGTATATCCTCCGCTACCTCGTGTATTATCCGGTCTCAGCATTTCTCTTCATTATCTCGTTCGGAAGCGTCCGACCACGGCACCGGGGTTTCCTCCATTCCCTTGGAGGTATCGCCCTTTCCTCTCTGGTGATCTTCGGGGGAGCGTGGCTGCTCTCCCTGTGGGCCGGTATCTCCCCGCCTTCCTTCCTCATTCCTGCAGGGGCCGGATTTTTCATAGGCTGTGCGTTCCACCTGCTGGAGGATTCCTGCACGAAGGGCGGTATCTGCCCCCTGTTCCCTCCCTTACAGGTGAAGATCAATGGCACCATCGTCACCGGGGACCGTCGGGAACTGCGGCCTGTTCTCTTTGCAGTTGCACTCGGGGGATGTGCAGCGCTCACCTGCTCCAGCAGGGCGATCCTGCCTGCAGATAGCATGTTATCTCTCCTCCCGGCCCTGGCCTGCGCGATCCTCTGGATATTCTTTCTCCTCTGGTCAGGAGTGAGGGTATTCTGGAATTGAAGGAAACCGGAGCTCCATACCTATACGTATTTTCAGCACACACGCGTGTTATGTACCGTCTCACCTGCGTGAACTGTGCCGCAGAGTTTTCTCCCGATGCCATCCTCTACCAGTGCCCCGAGTGCGGGCACCTCCTGG
The DNA here is from genome assembly GCA_032250645.1 of Methanomicrobiaceae archaeon. Classification (GTDB taxonomy): domain Archaea; phylum Halobacteriota; class Methanomicrobia; order Methanomicrobiales; family Methanomicrobiaceae; genus JAVVFN01. The sequence continues at coordinate 3,546 of JAVVFN010000018.1, forward strand.
CGGTGGAGTACGACCTTGACGCAATCTCCGTGGACTGGTCAACCTGGAGGCGACGCCCGTTTCGTCTCTGGAGGTATGGTGAGCTTCTCCCGGTTTCGGGCAGGCCAATCAGCCTCCAGGAAGGTGGGACCCCCCTCTACCACCTCAGAAAGATCGGAGATGAACTCGGGATTCACGCACTCTATGCAAAACACGAAGGGATGAACCCCACCGGGTCCTTCAAGGACAGGGGGATGACGGTGGGAGTGAGCATGGCGCTCCAGCTGGGGATGAAGAGCGTTGCGTGCGCAAGTACCGGGAATACTTCCGCAAGTCTTGCCGCATATGCGGCAAAGGCGGGAATTCCTGCGATAGTGCTGCTTCCTGCCGGCAAAGTGGCGCTCGGCAAGGTAGCACAAGCCCTGATGCATGGGGCAAAAGTGATCGCAGTCCGTGACAACTTTGACCGGACACTGGAGATGGTACACTCGCTCTGCAATACCCATGGACTGTACCTTTTAAACTCCATCAACCCGTACCGGCTCGAGGGCCAGAAGACCATCGGGTTTGAAGTGGTGGACCAGCTCGATGATGTGCCGGACCGGATCGTACTTCCCGTCGGAAATGCCGGCAATATCTCCGCGGTGTATAAGGGGCTCCTTGAACTGGCCCGTCTTGACCTCATCGATATGATCCCGATGATGACCGGCATCCAGGCAGAGGGTTCACGGCCAATCGTAGATGCGATCAGGGGCGATCTTGCGGAGATCATCCCTGAAAAACACCCGGAGACGGTGGCAACTGCGATACGGATTGGGGCTCCGGTAAACGCAGAGAAGGCGCTTACCGCCATCCGCGCCACCAGCGGCACCGCAGAATGGGTGACGGATGAAGAGATCCTCGCCATGCAGCGCGAGCTTGCCAGAAAAGAAGGAATTGGAGTTGAACCTGCATCCGCCGCTTCGATTGCAGGAGTGAAAAAGCTGGTAGAAACCGGGGTCATTGAGAAGGACGAAGTGGTGGTCTGCGTGGTCACCGGCCACCTGCTCAAGGATCCTGAAACGGTCGTGAACCAATGCGAACGCCCGATCGAGATCGACGCCGACCAGGAATCGCTGCTCTCTGCCTTGTATTCCTGAGCCTGTGCAGCCCTGCTATGGGCCTTGAAGCGGTCTTCACGGTTCTGGAAGGCGGCAGCACCTATCACGCGCAGGTGGAGGTCGTGGACACGGAGAGCCATGCATTCCACGAGCGGGGTGTACTTGGAGAACGGATCCCCCTCGTGGTGGAGAACATCTCGGTTCGGGGAGCAGAAGGGCAGGTCGCCTTTGAGAAACCCGAACCCTCCCTGATCACCTTTCCGCGCGGGGATTACCTGATCAATTATTCAGGGACGATCAGGGATAACACGCTTCAGGCAGAATTCGAGGACCCCACAGATGTCACGGTGTACCTCCCGCCGGGGCTTGATGTCAGAAACCCGCTCATCGGGATGGTGAGCCAGGGAGGAACCGCGGAAGAGATCAATAATTCTGTACTGATTCGGTGGGAGGATACACAGTTAGTTGAATGCCGGTTCTATGAGCCGGGTCGTGAGCGTGGCCTGTATATTTTCGGGACCTTCTGGCTTGCGCTCTGTGCGATCCTGCTGATTCCTTTTCTGCTGAGCCGGGGAAGAAGAGGGGGATAGGAAGATTATTTTTTCAGCTGGATATCAATTCCATATTTTTCTGCATTCCGGTCGGCGATGGCCTGGATCTTCGCGATCTCTTCTTCCTGCTGCTCCGGCTTGAAGAGGTGGCGGAACCGTTTCTGCAGGGTGAGATATTCCTCCACGGGTTTGCGGACGACCTTCTTTGCCTTGACGACCTCGCCGTCCACCATCTCGTAATTGACCCAAAGGCCGGTCTGGACCGCGAGTTTTCCCACCTCTACCGTTTTTTCACCTTCAAATCCCCAGCCCGTGCTGCAGGGCGCATGGATCTGGAGATAGCAGGGGCCAGGGGTATTGACCGCACGCTCCACCTTCTGCATGAGATCTGCAGGATAGGCAATCGTCGCGGTGGCAACGTACGGTGCACCATGGGCGGCAAGGATCTGCGGGAGGTCTTTCTTCGGCCGGGGATTTCCAAATGACTCCTTCCCGGCAGGGCTCGTGGTGGTGCTTGCATCATAGGGGGTCGCACCTGACCGCTGCACCCCAGTGTTCATGTACGCTTCGTTGTCGTAACAGATGTAAGTGATGTCGTGGCCCCGCTCGAATGCACCGCTGATACAGAGCATCCCGATATCGAAGGTCGCGCCGTCTCCGCAGACGCAGACCACTTTTTCAGTCCGGCCCTGTTTTTTCAGGGAGGACTCAATTCCCGAGGCCACTGCCGCCGCATTCTCAAACAGGGAATGGATCCAGGGCACTTTCCACGCAGTCTCGGGGTAGGGCGTAGAGAAGACCTCCATGCAGCCGGTGGAAGCGACGATGATCGTGTTCTCCCCGGTCCCTTTGAGGATCAGCTGGGCCGCAAGGGCAGGGCCGCACCCTCCGCATGCCCGGTGCCCGCAGTCGAAGAGCTTGAGACTCTTATCCACCATCTATACCAGCTCCTTGCGAAGTCCATAGAACATGTCTCCCTCACCTTTCCCTGCAAGTTCAGCCACGGCGGCGACATCCTTTTTCCGGATATCTCTTCCGCCAAGCCCGATCACGTAGCTGTACACATCGATGCCGGACTTCCAGAGCGCGTCCTTCACCTCGAGCCCGACCGCGCCCTTCATCGCGGAACCGATGGAGAGGTTCTTTTCGAGAACCGCGACCGCGCTTACTCCTTCCAGTGCTTTTGCAATCTCCTTTGCGGGGAACGGCCGGAATGAACGGATCTTGAGGAGGCCGACAGACTTTCCCTCGCTTCTCATCTCGTCCACCGCGTCCTTTACCGTGCCGCAGACCGAGCCCATGGCGATGATGGCGGTATCCGCACCATCGAGACGGTACTCCTCTACAGGAGATGCATAATCCCTCCCGAACTCTTCGCCAAATTCAGTTCCTGCCTTTGAAAGCACGTCCTTCGCGCGGTCCATGGCCCTGTCGATCTCGTAGCGGAATTCCATGTAGTAGTCCGGGGTGGCATACATCCCCATACTCACCGGGTCGTTTGCATCCAGCTTCACTGCAGGCGTGAAGGGAGGGAGGAATGCGTCTACCGCCTCCTGGGATGGGATGTCCACCGGTTCATAGGTATGAGAGAGGATGAACCCGTCAAAGCAGACAAAGCCCGGCAGGAGGACGCGGTGATCCTCGGCTGCCTTATAGGCGATGAAATGGAGGTCGGTCAGTTCCTGCGCATCTTCTGCGTAGAGCTGAATCCAGCCTGAATCCCGCAGGGCGATTGAGTCCTGCTGGTCATTCCAGATCGAGAGAGGCGCACCAAGTGCACGGTTCGCAATGGACATGATGATGGGGAGACGCATACCCGCGACATTGAAGCAGACCTCTGCCATGAGGATCAGCCCCTGCGATGAGGTGGAGGAATAGACGCGGGAGCCGGCCGCACAGGATCCAAGGCAGCAGGAAAGGGCAGAAAACTCGCTATCTACCGTGATGTACGCGCTGTCCATCATGCCATCCGCAACCATCTCCGCAAGCCGCTCCACAATATGGGTCTGCGGGGTGATCGGATATGCGGCGATGACCTGCGGGCGGCTGAGCCGGACCGCCTCGGCCACCGCATGGGAACCTTCCATAATCTGCATCATCCTACTTCTCCTCCATAACCATCTCAATCGCCTCCTGCGGGCACTCCTCCGTACAGAGGCCGCACCCCTTGCAGTAGGTGAAATCGACCTTCGGGAGATCATCATCTTCCGCCTCGATGCACCCTTCCGGGCACAGAAGGATGCACATCCCGCATTTTGAACACTTCTCGGGGTCTAAAACAGGTTTGAAAACCCGCCACGACCCTGTCCTGTTATCCCGCGCCTTTCCTGGTCTTGCAGAACACCCGATATTCAGAGCCATCTATGCCTCCTCCGAGACCTGAGTGAATGCCCGGTTGGCAGCATTGATATTCTTCTCAGCAAGCGATCCGGTGAACCGGTCCCGTATCGCTTCCTCGAGTGCTTCCACTGAGATCTCTCCGGATGCAGCAGCAAACGCTCCCATCAGCGAAGTGTTGGTGATGGGTACCCCCAGCACCTCGAGTGCGATGGAAGTCGCATCGATGGTGATGATCTTCGCGCTTTCCGGGACGGGGAACCTGAGTGCCTTCTCAGTGTTGATCACGGCTATTCCTCCCTCCTTAAGTCCTGAGAACACGTCCACGTCCTTGATCAGGGAACTGTCCTGCACAATGATGTAATCGGGTTCATAGACCTGACTTCGAAGCCGGATCCTGCTATCGGAGAAACGGACAAACGCCTGGACCGGTGCACCTCTCCTCTCCACCCCGAATGCAGGGAAGGCCTGAGAATACACGCCGCTCTTGAATGCGGCAACGGCAATCAATTCCGCAGCGGTCACCGAACCCTGACCCCCACGACCATGAATACGTAACTCTCTCAAAAAGATCCCCTAATAATTTTACATGATTAATAGATAAGAATGTTATCATACAGGAACCGTTCTTCACTAAAATTGTGACTATTTTGAAAAAATATCAAAAATTTACGGTTTATTTCGTTTGAGAGCCCATATTTTCCGTGACGATTTCGCCGATCTGGTCGATATACTCCTGATACAGGCCGAGATCACCCCGTTTCAGGGCTTCCTGCGCACGCATATACAGCTCGGCGATGCGGGCAAACACCGCAGTCTCCCCATCTCCTATCGGCCCGGGGACCTCGCCATCAGGACCCTCCCCGAATAAACCGGAAATGGCCTCATTCAATGTATTCTGCATGGTGAGCCGATCATGGTAGGCGACAATGACGCGCTGGAGCTGGGGGAGGGTCCCCCTTTCGGTCGCCTCAAGGTACAGGGGCTCGACGTAGATGATGGAGGACTCGATGGGTATCACCAGGGTGTTCCCCCGCAGGACTGATGATCCGGACTGTGACCACAGGGTGATCAGCTGCGAGATCTCTGGATCCTGGTCGATCCTCGCCTCGATCTGCATCGGGCCATAAGTGAGCTCCTGTTTTGAGAACTGGAAGACAGCCAGGTTTCCATACTTGGGGAGATCTGAACGGGCTGCCATCCATCCGATTAAATTTTCCTTGTTCCTTGGGGTGAACGGGATCATGAGGATGAATTCTTCCTTCTCCTCGCCCGGGAGTTTCATGATGACATAATAGGGTTCCATCTGCCGGCGTGACCCCCGGTAGATCTCGTCAGGAACCACCCAGATATCTTCTTTATTGTAAAAGACGTTTGGATTTTTCATGTGATAGGTGGAATAGACGGTCGCCTGAATCCCGAAGAGACCTTCAGGATAACGAAGATGGGACCTGAGGCTTACCGGCATTTCGTCGATCTCGCGGAAGAGGCCGGGGAATATCTGCTGATAGGTCTGTATGAGGGGATCATCAGGATCAATGACATAGTACGATACATCGCCATGATACGCATCCACTACCACCTTCACGCTGTTCCGGATGTAATTGACTCTCCCTTCAAACGCTGCCCACTGCCACTCCGAATAGGGGTACCGGTCGGTCGTGGTGTAGGCATCGATGATCCAGAAGAGCCGGCCGTCTTCGACCACGATGTAGGGATCGGGATCGTAGGAGAGGAATGGGGCAATGGTCCCGATGCGCTCTCTCACGTTTCTGTGCATAAGTATTCGGCTTTCAGGCGTGAGAGAGCCGGAAACCAGTAGTTCGACTGAACCGAAACGTGTGGCATATACGAACTTTCGTAATCCATCGCTGAGCTCTACTCCACCCTTCCCGTCATACGAACTGTAGATATTCTGCTCGCCAGACGGGTAATCGAACTCGTCGGTGCTTGTTCCCGTGATTGCGTAGGGAATATTGCCATCTCCAAAGTAGATCCTGGGCTGATCGATGGAGAAGTAGGACGAGTTGGGGGGAATATCGCTGATATAAAAGACCGGCAGCCCCTCACCTGACACCTGGTCCACCGGGTTCATCACCACCCCGTACCCGTGGGTATAGACGAGGTGACGGTTCACCCAGGTCTGCGCCTGGACGGGGAGGTTTTCGATCTCCATCTCCCTTGCCGAGACCAGGACCTCCTTATACATGCCGTCAATAGTATAGCGATCCACATCCACGTCATAAAACGCGTAATAGGTCCGGAAGAGCTGGAGCTGCTGATAGGTCGTCCTGAGAGGCCGCCAGTCCCACAACCTGATATTGTCCACCGTCCCCCTGTTCTCTGCAATATCCTCTGCGGTGAGATTATACTCCACCGGGAAGGGCCTTTCGCTGGCATCGCTCAGTCCGTACGCATCGAGTGTATGCTGGATATTGAACGCCAGATACGGCTCCTCCAGGTTATATTCATTCGGCTGGACTACCAGCGCCTGCGTCACGCCCCCGGCCAGAAACCCGATGATCGCGATAGCGGCAAAAGCAAGGACGCCATATTGCAGTATTTCCACCCTGCGGAATTTTTGGTTGACCAGGAACCCGATCCCGATCAAGAGTGCAACCACCGAGAGCACGCTCAGAACAGGGAGTGTCACGTGCACATCGGTATAACCTGCACCAAATACCGCGCCTGTGGTTGAATAGAGGAGATTGTACCTTCTCAGCCACAGGTATGCGGAGATCGCGAGGAAGAGGAGGAATAAGAGGAAACTTGCATGGGGGAGGAACCGCCGGATAAGCGAGGACCATTCGGCCTCCTCGTCACCCTCCACTATCGTGATGCGTCCCCGTTCGGTCCTGAACTTCACGATCCGGGCATTGAAGAAAAACGCAATCACAGAGACGATTGTGGAAAAAAGGATGATTGCAAGGATAAAATTGACGATGAGGCTGTAGAAGGGGAGGATAAATACGTAAAACCCGATATCGATCCCGAAGATCGGGTCGGTGGTCCCAAAGGGCGTCTGGTGGAGATACTTCAGGATGATCTCCCATGATCCGGAGATGACGGTGGCGGCGAGTGCACCTGCGATCAGGACAACCATCGTGACGCCTTCCATGCTCCCTTTATGCACCCTGTTTGGCCATGCACCGGATTTGGCCGCATAGGATACGTTGACAAGGGCAATGCCGGAAAAAATCAGGAATGCACCGATCCAGAGGAGGACCTTCGTGAAGGTGATGGTGAGTAGTACCGGTTCGTACCCCACCGAGGAAAACCAGAACCAGTCTCCAAGAAAGCCAAAGACGAAGGCGATGACAGTAATCGCGGCGACCACGATGATCCCCGCGATCAGGGGGCGGTTCATGGTTTCACCTCTTGCTGTGATGGAATAAAAATGCATTGGAGTGAGAGGGATTTAGCGGTCTATCCCGAGACCGAGAATAGATGGAGTTCCGCCAAATACGTCGCGCGCAATCTTGGCAAGACCCCGGGATGCGCACCATTCGTCAAAGACCATCACGCGCCTGTCGAGCAGGCGCTCCACCTCACCCGCAATCCTGGGGGCCTCGGATCCGGCAAGGGCGATGGCCGCTCCGGGAGAGAGCAAGCCGAGTGCTGCACACTCCATGGCGGCAAACATGGCGAGTGCCCGGATCCACTGGTCTGAAGGGAGATTTTCCCTTACTCCTGCGTGCAGAAACGCCTCATTCGCAGACAGCTCCCCCCGGTCAATCTTCCGGATGGCATCGACATCAATGGCCCCGTGCCTGGTCCCGGGCGCGAAGATACAGGCATCGAAGGCTCCCTGCAGTACTCCACCGCTCACAAGAAGCGTGACCGTGTTCGAGCTCACATCAGAGACGATGAAATCGCCTTCCAGGCTCTGGGAGACCTCGTACGCGATACCTATCTTCTCGGGACTTGCCTGGTGGGAATAGACCTTGAACCTTGGATCGGTAGGGGAATCCCGGTGGATGCCCGGTACCACCACTGCAGGAAGCCCGCTCCGCATAATCTCGTCAAAGACCCTCGTCCCTCCGCCAATGTGCTCTCCTGCCCCTTCACGGGTGATCACCCCACGGTTCTCCACAGATCTGATATCCGTGATCTTGGAGATCCCATCCCCCATCGAATAGGTCAATGCGATTCCCTCGATCGCATCGAGAGAGCAGATCCCCTCCAGATCCTGGTACCGGAATCTTCTGGCATCATGACGGGATATCTTGAATTCTCCTGAATCGCAGGCAAAACGCATTGCTGTGGTTCCATGATCGATCCCGATAAACATAATCCAGTACTCCTTTAGCATGGAACGCATAATTATTCTGTGATGTTCAGTGTGGTGACTGGGGGTGCAGGATTTATCGGATCGCACCTTGTCGATGAGCTGGTGGCGCGCGGCGACCGGGTTCTGGTCATCGACAACTGCAGCGCAGGGACGGAATCCAATCTCGCCACCCACCTCGAAGAGAGATCGATCACGTTCTTGGCGCAGGATCTCCTTGCGGATGGATGGCAGGCATCATGCAGAGGAGCCGATCGCATCTATCATATCGCGGCTGATCCGGATGTCCGTGGCAGCGCCCGATCACCGGAGTCTGTCATTGAGAACAATGTCATTGCAACAGGGCGTATCCTTGAGACCATGCGGATACACGGGATCCCGGAGATCGTGTTCACCTCCACCTCCACGGTCTATGGTGAGGCGAATATCATCCCCACTCCCGAGGAGTACGCGCCGCTTGAGCCGATCTCAGTGTACGGGGGGAGCAAGCTTGCCGCAGAGGCGCTCATCTCCGCCTATTCGGCAACCTATGAGATGCGTGCATGGGTATTCCGGTTCGCGAATATCATCGGCCCCCGGAGTTCGCACGGCGTCATATGGGACTTCGTACACAAGCTTGAGGCCAATCCGGGTGAACTTGAGATCCTGGGCGATGGGTCGCAGACAAAATCATATCTGGACGTGGAAGACTGTATTGGCGCGATACTCTTTGCAGTTGACCATTCAGCCGATCGCTACAATGTCTACAACATCGGCTCTGAGGACTGGATAGACGTGGTAGCCATCGCCGACATCGTGGCAGAGGAGATGCAACTTTCGGGTGTCCAGTACCGGTTTACCGGCGGCGACCGTGGCTGGGTTGGGGATGTACCGAGGATGCTGCTTTCAATCGAGAAACTCAGGGCACTGGGCTGGAGCCCTGAATTCGGATCTCTGGAGTCGGTGAGGCGCGCAGCGAGATCGCTGCTGGACGCGCGGTGAGCATGGACCCCCTCCTCTCACTCACCATCGTACTCCTGAGTGCGACCCCGTTTGTCGAGGCGAGGTATGCCATACCCCTCGCCATAAACCAGTTCGGATTTTCAACATCAGAGGCGTTCGCACTCGGGATGTTGGGGAATACCATCCCGGTGATCGCCCTCCTGCTCTATCTTGAACCTGTATCCAACGCCCTGAGCCGCTGGCATGTGAGATTTTATCGTTTTTTTTCATGGTTGTTCGAACGCACACGTCGGCATTCGGAACGGTTTGAGAGATGGGGGGCCCTTGCACTCATCCCCTTCGTGGCGATCCCGCTCCCGATCACCGGTGCATGGACCGCGTGTGCGGCTGCATTCATATTCGGAATCCGGTTCCGTTACGCCTTTCCCACCATCACCGCCGGCATGCTCATCGCCTTCATCCTGCTGGGGAAGACCCTGGAGGCGGTGGC
>JAVVFN010000190.1:0-2732 GCA_032250645.1 Methanomicrobiaceae archaeon
GGACCATCACGGTCCTCTGCGAGCGGGCACGGGCAGAGACGCGGCCGGATGACTGCCGGACCCTGATGGAGTGTGCCCTGCTCGGCGCAGAGGCACTCTCGCTCCTTCGTTGATCCCTATTCCCTGTACTCTTTTCTCGCCAGCTCAAAGATCGCATCGGCGCTCTTCTTTCCCACGCCCCGGACCCGCGTGAGGTCATCGCGCTCCGCGTTCATGATCTCCTGGAGAGAGCCGAACTCCCCGAGGAGGAGCCGGGCGGTCTTGAGACCGATCGAAGGGAACGCAGAGAGGATGTACTCCTGCTGCTCTCTCTCGGACCGGTATGTCTTCCGCGGGTGGTGCGAGCGTTCGCTCCGCTCCTCCTCTTCCCTCCGTGCGAGGATGAAGAGCAGCTCTCCCGTCTCCCTCGCCGATGCCGTGAAGAAGACCGATACCCCAAGATCGATGGCCAGCGCCGCCAGCATCCCCCTGATCGCGTTCGGGTGGATGTTGCGGATATGGTAGAGATCCTCCCCCTCGATGATGAGCACCGGGCGCGGGACGGCGCTGGAGATGGCCCGTATCTGCCCGAGGAGGTCCCGGTTGATCAGGGTGTCCATGAAATCGCGGGTGGTCTTCCGTTCCACGAGGATCCGGTCCCCGATGGCGTAGTCCCCCTGCGCGAGCCGCTGGACCGATATCGCGGCCCCGAGCGAGTGGAGGTGTGCGACCGTCCCTGAGGAGGTCTCCCGGTCGTCCGCGATGATGGAGGGCCCTTCTTTCGCAAACGCGTCGATGGAGGTCTGCCGGTCCTCCCGGGACGGAAGTGCCGGCTGGGGAACGGTCTCCGATCTTTCGCGGAGGCTCTGCACCCCCGCGAGCATGGCCCGCTCCCGGTTCTGGCTCACGTAACGGAAGGCCTCATCGCTCGTCCCCCTCGTCACCAGTACCACGATCCTCCCGCTCCCGTGCCGGCCGGTCCTCCCTTTCCGCTGGATGCTCCGGATCTCCGAGGGGACCGCCTCGTAGAAGACGACGAGGTCGGTGGAAGGGACGTCGAGCCCCTCCTCGCCGACCGAGGTCGCGATCAGCACCTCGAGCTCCCCTTCCCTGAACCGCTGGAGGATCTCGAGCTGTTTCTTCTGCGAAAGGCCCCGTTCGGTGTCCTTTGATGCCTGGCCGACGAAGCGTTCACAGGAGATGCCTTCTGCAGTGAGGCGTTCGGTGAGGAGCTGCACGGTGTCGCGGTAGGTGGCAAAGATGATCACGCGGGAATCGGGGGCAGAGTCGAGCTGGATCCGGACCAGCCGGGCGATGATATCGAGTTTCGGGTGCAGCTCGCCCGACCACCCCGATGCCTCCGCCGCAAGTTCGGAAAACCGGGGGTCGGCGACGAGCCGTTTGCCGGCGCGGGTCGCACTCTTTGTCTCCGCCTCGCGCAGGAGCTTCTCCACGTACATCTTCAGGGCCTTCGACCCCTGGGACTCTGCGAGGGAGATGCCATGCCGGAGCTTCATGCACTCCGCGTAGATGGAGGCGGCATTGTAGGCCGAGGCATCCTTCTGCTGGATACGCCGCTGTATCGCCGCGTTCAGCCCGTTCAGCATCTTTATTGAAAGGTTCCGCTTCTTCTGCACCGGGTAGCCCAGCTTCTGCAGGGCCGAAAGACGCGACTCGACCATGCCGCCCAGAAGATCGACCGCCCTCTGCAGGGGCGGCGGGAGGTCCACGGTGATGAACTGGACATCCTTCTCGTGCACATAGGGGCGGACGTCCGCATCATCCTCGGTCCTGGTCTCCACGATCCCGATCCCGAGATGGTCGCAGACCTCGGCCACCCGCTCGGGGTCGGACCCCGGGGATGCGGTGATGGCGAGGAGGAGGGGGTCAGCCGCCACCTTCCGGTAATGGTGGCCAATGAAGACGTAGGCATAGTTGCCCACCGCCCGGTGGCACTCGTCCACGATGAGCAGGGCAACGTCGGAAAGATCGTAGCGGCCGGCAAGGACATCGTTCTTGATCACCTGGGGCGTCGCAAAGACGATCCGGGCTTCCTTCCAGCGGAGGGTCCGCTCCTCCACAGGCGCCTCTCCGGTGAACATGGCATACTCGCCGGAAAATTCCAGAAATTCCTTGAAGAAACGGAGGTGCTGCTCGACGAGCGGTTTTGTGGGTGCGAGCATCAGGATCCGGCCGCCCGTGTTGTGGAGCCGGGAGGCAGCTACCAGCAGCGCCACCGCCGTCTTCCCGAGGCCCGTGGGGAGCACCACCATGGTGTTCCCTTCGAGCGCCCGCATCGCGACCGCAAGCTGGTATTCCCGCTCTTCCAGTCTCTCAGGGCGAATGAGCGGATGCTGAATGTAGTTCATGCTTCACGTCTTCGAACCTGAAGGTCTCCCTCAGGAGGCCGGAGAGGATGCCCGGCAGCCGGTCGATCGCACACCTGACCTGTTCCATGCTGTCCCGGTCCCTGATGGTGACCGTGCTCTCCTCCCTGGTCTCGTAGTCCACCGTCACCGCGAAGGGGGTGCCGATCTCGTCCTGCCGCCGGTACCTGCGGCCGATGGCCCCGTTGTCGTCGTACTGGGTGAAGATCCCGCACCTCTGGAGGTCTTCGAGGATGGTGCGGGCGATGGTGTCAAGGCCGTCGCGGGCCATCAGGGGAAAGACCGCCACCTGCACCGGCGCGGCACGCGGGGGGAACCGGAGGACCCGGCGCACCTCGCCCTCCACCATCTCCTCGTCGTAGCAGT
>JAVVFN010000191.1:0-2703 GCA_032250645.1 Methanomicrobiaceae archaeon
GTGGCTCTCTCCCGCACCCGCAACGGGGTGATGGTCGCCCTCGCCACCCAGGACCTCCCGCCGATCGGGGTCCTGCTCCTCGCTGGTGTTGCTGCCGCGATTCTGGCCTTCCTCCTCACCATCCTCCTCTCCGGGATCTCCCGGTGGTTTGGCAATATCCGCGTCCGGACGGTCAGTGCCGCCGTGATCCTCGTGATCGCGCTCCTCTCTCTCGTCCTGACCGGACCGTTCGGCCTCTTCATCCTCGTCCTCGCGACCCTGGTGGGCCTCACGCCCCCGCTGGTGAACATAAGAAGGGTCGCCTGCATGGGCTCGATCATGCTCCCGATCATCTTTTTTTCGTTCGGTTTTGCGATCTGAACACCTCCCCCCGGGAACCTGCAGAGCTTATATTGCTCCCGCTCTCCACGTACAGGTATGCAGCAGTACTGGTTTGGGGACGTGGACGCGGGGGTATGCACGAAGGCCGAAGGGGATACCGCCGCACTGGCGGCACGGGTGTCCTCGCTCCAGACCAGTATGGAATCCTTCGTCCCGCTCTCCTGGGAGCAGGCGAGGGAATGCGGGCTCGCCGTCAGCCGGGAGGAGTACCTCCGCAGGGTCCGTGAACTCTGCGCAGCCCTCGCAAACGAGCGACTCGCCGAGTATTTTTCGACTTCGGACATCGAGCTCCTCCAGATGGTGCGGATGCTCGACGAGATTGATACAGTGGTAAACCTCCTCTCCGAGCGGGCGGTGGAGTGGTACCAGGTGCGGCACCCCAAAATCTCCCAGAAATACCGAAAATGGTCGCAGAAGACGCTCGTGCAGCGCATGAAGGGAGAGAGGGGCTCCCCCCTCTCCCGGATCGCCAAGGAGATGGAGGGGCTCTCCTCGGCACGCACCTCGCTTGCAAAAGCCGTCTCCAGCGAGACTGAGCGGATCGCGCCCAATTGCAGCGCTCTCGTGGGCGGGCTCGTCGCCGCACGGCTCATCTCAAGGGCAGGCGGGCTCGAAGCCATGGCCCGCCTCCCCGCCTCCACCATCCAGGTGCTCGGGGCGGAAAACGCCCTCTTCACCCACATCCGCTCGGGCACCCCCTCCCCGAAGCACGGGATTATCTTCCAGCACCGGAGGATCCACTCTGCACCAAAGGAGGTGCGGGGGAAGGTGGCACGGGGCCTCGCCGGCAAGCTCTCCATCGCCGCGAAGATCGACTGCTACCGCGGGGAGATCGACCCGGGATTCCTCGAGGAGGCACAGAGGCGAATCGATGATCTGGGGGCCAGCCGATGATCTGGATTGACGGCGTCCTCGTATCGAAAGGCGAAGGAGGGGTGTACGGCGAGCGGATGCTGCAGGGCTACCGGGTCTGGGACCCGTACCGGAGCAAGCTTGCGGCACTCCTGCACCTTGGGGCGGGCATCGCGCTCGAGGAGTGGATGCGGGTGCTGTACCTCGGTGCCGCCCACGGGACCACGGTCTCGCATGTCGCCGATTACGCCGAAGCGGTCTATGCGGTGGAACTTGCACCCAAGCCGATGATCGATCTTTTGGAGGTTGCAGAGAGAAGGAAGAACATCATCCCCCTCATGGGTGATGCATCGCGGCCTGACCGGTATGCACCCCTCGTCGAGGAGGTGGACCTCGTCTACCAGGACGTGGCCCAGCCCGACCAGGCTGCCATCGCGAAGAAGAACCTGGCGTTCCTCAAACCGGGTGGCACGTTCGTGCTGATGCTCAAGACCCGGAGCGTGGATGTGTCCCGGCCTCCGGCAGAGGTCTTCACGGAGACCGCCGCGGCCCTCGAGGAGGCCGACCTTTTGGTGAAGTCGTCGGTCTGGCTTGAACCCTACCACCGGGACCATGCCGCCCTTGTCTGCCGGAAAGAGGCGGGAAAAGGACTATCTACGATAAGCCCGGAATAGCCCGATAATGGATCGGTATGTCTCTAACCCTTTTACCATTCTTCTCTTCGCGATCTTCATCGCCGTCCTCCTCCTCCTCATCCCTCTCTTCTTCTTCGGGCTCATCGGGAGCGCCCTTGCAAAGCTCGGGTTCACCCTCGGGGAGGCGCTGCTGATATTCATCTTCATCCTGGTGGGGAGCTTTATCAATATCCCTCTCACCACGATCGAGAGCCCGGTGACGGTCCTTCGGCGCGAGTACTCCTTCTTCGGGATGTTCTACCGGATCCGCGAAGTCTCGCCGACCACGGTCCTTGCCATCAACGTGGGAGGGGCCGTCATCCCCACCGCAATCTCGCTCTACCTCTTTTCCGTCGGATTCGGGATGATGGGGGTCACCTTCCTCATCTCCGCACTGGTCGGTGTCGCGGTGGTCACGTTCATCACCAACCGGGTGGCCCAGCCGGTGGAGGGCCTCGGGATCGCGACGCCCTTCTTCGTCCCCCCGCTCGCCGCCCTCTTCGTGGGCCTCGTGCTCGCGTGGGGCGAGCCGATGGCGGCCCCGCTCATCGCCTACGTCAGCGGGACCCTCGGGACCCTCATCGGCGCAGACCTCCTCAACCTCAAAGAGATCGGGAGGCTCGGCGCCCCGGTGGCGAGCATCGGCGGGGCGGGGACCTTTGACGGGATCTTTCTTTCGGGGATCATCGCGGCGTTCCTGGCGTAGTGTCCCTGTGACGGGGGGACTTTCGCCCCCCGGCCCCCCGGGACAGGATAACTTCCCCCCTTCAACCTGTCGTGCGCAATTATGCAATAC
>JAVVFN010000192.1:0-2690 GCA_032250645.1 Methanomicrobiaceae archaeon
GGCGGTGTTCATGAACTGGCCGTACAGGATCCCCCGGTAGGGAAACCCCTCCCTCTGCATGGAGACCATGGCGTCCTGCATGATCCGGAGTGCTGCCTTTCTGTCCTTTACGGTGACGAACGGGAGCGAGTGGTCGGGCATCGAGTAGGAGCCCATTCCGCCCGTGTTCGGCCCCTCATCGCCCTCGAAGGCGCGCTTGTGGTCCTGGACGAGGGGCATGGGGACGAGGGTCTTCCCGTCGGCGAACGCCTGCAGGGTGAACTCCTCGCCGATGAGCCGCTCCTCGAGCACCACATCCCCGCCGAGGGAGCGGATATACGTCTTTGCTTCCTCGCGATCCACGTGCTCCCCGATGATCCGCACGCCCTTCCCCCCGGTGAGACCGATAGGCTTGATGGCAAGGTCCCCGTCGTAGGAATCGATGAATTCGATGGCGTCCTTTACCGTGCGGCAGACCCGGTACCGGGGACAGCCCTCAACGCCGTGCTTCTCCATCATCGTCCTGCAGAACCCCTTATCTGTCTCCAGGCGCGCTGCCGCCCTCGTGGGGCCCACGCAGGCGATATCGATCGCCTCCAGCCGGTCCACGATCCCGGCCTCCAGGGGCGCTTCAGGACCGATCACCGCGATATCGATCGCGTGTGCATCCGAAAAGTCCGCGACCGCCTGCACGTCGGTCTCAGGGTGGAGGAAGATCTTCTTTGCAATGCGGGCGATACCGGGGTTCTTCCGGGCCATCGCCGCGTATACCTCCACTTCCTCACTCCGGCAGAGTGCAGCGGCTATCGCGTGCTCCCTGCCGCCGCCACCCACCACGAGAACCTTCATATCCATCTATTAATGCCCCGAATGGAAAAAATACTTACTCAGTTTTAATCTCCGAGGCACGGACGAGCGGGATGAAGGGGACATTGAGCTCCCGGAGCTTCTCTGCACACCCCTCCTCCCGGTCGACCACCGTCACCACGCCGAGGACCATCGCCCCGGCCTCCCGCAGCCGTTCGATACCAAAGATCACGCTGCCGCCGGAGGTGGTCACATCCTCCACGAGGAGCACTTCCCGGCCGGCGACCTCCCCGATGATGGTCCCTGCGATCCCGTGCTTCTTCTCCTCTTTCCGGATGATGGCATAGGGTTTTTTAGCAGCGAGCGAGACTGCCACCGCGATGGGGACCGCTCCGAGGGCCACCCCGGCAACCACCTCGAACTCGGTTCGATCTGCGATCTCTTCCCCTATTGCCTGCAGGAGCCCCGGGTGGGTGCAGGCCGACTTGATGTCCACATACCAGTTGCTCCTGGCACCCGAGGCGAGTACAAAATCACCTCTCTCGATGGCGCCGAGCTCTTCCAGCAGACGTGCGATCCGGTTCACCATGGTACGTCCTTCACCCCCAGGATATAGCCGATGCGGTTTACGCCCAGATGGAGGGCCGGGGTGATGACGAGGATCCAGATAAAAACCGGCAGCGTGACGACCGAGAGCAGCCAGCCGGGAGAGAAGATCGCGGAGAGGAGCAATGCCCCTGCCACGAGGTCATACTGGTCTGCGACCAGCCACCGCTCACCCCGCCCAAGGCCCCGCCTCCGCTTGAAATAGCTCTTGACGAGGTCGCCGAGAAGTGCCCCGGTCGCGAGCAGGACGACCGAGAGAGGGGTATGGATCTCCCATCCGGCTGCCCTCTCGATAAAGAGAAGGGCGATCCCCACCGCGATCCCCGCAGCCACCCCGCCGAAAAATCCCCGGAAGGTCTTCCCGTCCCCGAGCACCCTCCTCCCGTCCCTGTGCACCCCCCCAAGGTCGATCGGCGTCCCGCCGCCGACCACGGCCGCGACCGGGTTGGGCACGTAGGCCGGGATCATCACCCAGAAGGCGATTAAGAGAGAAAGGGCGATTCTGTCAAAAGGAATAACATTAATTTGCAATGAGTATAACTGAGTGTAACTGTAAAGATTAAAGTATCGAAATATCGAACAGGTAAGAGAAATGCACGCGTGAGAGCCGATGATTGCGAAGAAAACGCAGAGTCTCTGCCCGGTATGCGGAGTGGTGCTCGATGCCGATATCGTGGAGGAAGGGGGGAAGATCTGGATTGCCAGGACCTGCCCTGCACATGGCTATTTCAAGGAACTGTACTGGTCGGACGCGGAGATGTACCGTCGGTTTGAGTCGTACGAGATCATCGGAAATGGCGTCGAGAATCCGCAGGTACAGGCAGTCAAGAGCGACTGTCCCCACGCCTGCGGGCTCTGCAACAATCACCGATCGGGGACGCTCCTCGCCAATATCGATCTCACGAACCGCTGCAATCTAAACTGCGACTTCTGTTTTGCCAACGCCCGGGCCTGCGGGTACCTGTACGAACCGAGCTTCGAGCAGGTGGTGGAGATGATGCGGCTCCTCCGGGGCGAGCGCCCGGTCCCCGCTCCGGCGGTCCAGTTCTCCGGGGGCGAGCCCACCATGCGGGAAGACCTTCCCCGCATCATCAGGAGCGCAAAGGAGCTCGGGTTCAACCAGGTCCAGCTTGCCACCAACGGGATCCGGTTGGCCCGGGACCTCTCTTACGTCGAAGAACTCAAGAATGCGGGCCTCTCTACCATCTACCTCCATTTTGACGGGGTGACAAGAGAGACCAACCCGTTCATCGATCTCTCCAAAAAGGCCATCGAAAACTGTAAAGAGGCAAAGATGG
>JAVVFN010000193.1:0-2656 GCA_032250645.1 Methanomicrobiaceae archaeon
GGTACTTTATTACTGATGAGGAGGAGATTTTGCACGGCTTGGAGGGTTATTCAAATGAAGATCAATATCGAACCCAGGATTGATACCATCACCATGCCGGAGAATGTGCGGATCGGGCTCCTGCTCCGGGACCAGCGGAAAACATGTGCACTGCAGGGATGCCACGAAGAATTTTTCGGATTTGCCTTTGGCCAGTCCCCTTTCCCCGTTCCAAAACCGATCTCTGATGCACTGGCAGCCAATGCCACAAGGGCCCATTATGTCGATGCAGCAGGGATCAGAGAGACCCGGGAAGCGATCGCCGGGTTTTACCGGCGGCACTTCGGTATTGAGACGGATGCCGATAGGGTGATCGTGGGCAACGGGTCAAAGGAACTGATGTTCCTCATCTTTTCCATGATCAGCGGGTCGTTGATCCTTCCCTCCCCGTCATGGATCGGGTATGCCCCCCAGCTGCGGTTTCTGGGAAAACCGTACCATCTGCTGTCCACCCGTCCGGAGAATGGCTACAAGATCGATCCGGCTGATCTCGAAGCACTGCTGGAAGAGATAGTTGCCGGGCAGCATATCCTGCTCCTCAATAACCCCCATAACCCGACAGGAGCCCTGTACAGTCGCGGTGAACTGGAGCGGATCGCGGAGGTGTGCCGGAGGACGGGGACACTGGTACTTGCAGACGAGATCTATGCACTCACCACGTATGATATCGGGACCTTTGTTTCCATGGGAACCATATATCCGGAAGGGACATTTGTGACTGGTGGTCTCTCCAAGGATCGTTCTGCAGCGGGGTACCGGTTCGGGACATGCATCCTTCCCTCCGAATGCTCAGAAAAGATGGTCTCAGATTTTACCAAGCTCGCAGCAACGCTGTATACCAATATCACCACTCCTGTCCAGTGTGCAGCGATTACTGCATATTCGCCGGATCCGATCATCGAGAGGTACTTCGAAGTTACCCGTGATATCCACCGGATGATGGGGGAGTATTTTGCACAGGCCTTCTCTTCCATCGAAGGGATCACCACCACCATCCCTCAGGGGGCTTTCTATTTCCTCATGGATATGAATGCGCTGAAACCTGAGCTGCAGAGGAAGGGGGTCGTCTCCTCAAACGAACTCGAGAATGCCCTGATCGCTCACCCGCATCACGTGGCGACGGTGACCGGGGATGCGATCATGATGCCGCAGGATCACTTCTCTGCGCGGATTGCATTTGTCGATTACGATGGTGGCCAGGCGCTTGAACTGTACGAAAATTCCCGTCCCGTAACAGGGCAGGAACGTGCACAGTTTGTGGAGAGGGCGGCACCGAGGATGGTCGATGGGGTGGAGGCGGTCAGGAAGTTCGTGAAAAATCTATGAGAAAAAAAATTGGAGGTTAAGATCCCCCAGAGTTCTTTTTCCGGGCCTTTTGTGCAACAATGCACGTTACGAAGCCCCATCGTGGTCTCCCCCTCCGGCAGGCCTCGGCAGATTTCAATGCAAGAATGCCCTGGCCGACATCTCCGATCTTCAGTTCAGCGAACGGTTTTGGAAGGAACTTCTGCCAGTTGATCAGGGTGTAAATATATTTCAGCACGCGGCCGTTCGAGTGTTCCGGCAGACCTGCAGTTCGGTGACATACTCTTTGATAAGGTCGGCATCGTTCTGGGTCAGCAGCCCGCGGGATACGCCCCGGACGAGGGCCGCGTCTCCATACTCTAACTTCTCCTGCGGGTGAAAATTGAGATTCTGTGGTGTTGGCGCACAGTTCATGGAGAAGGGTTTGTGAAGATCTTTATAAAAGTTTGATAAAGACTTTGAATGTAAATCAGGGAAGCCTCAGCCGAGATTTGAACTCGGGACCTGCTGATTACAAGTCAGCCGCTCTGCCAACTAAGCCACTGAGGCGCTCCATACCATTTGTTTTAAGGAATAAAAAACGTGGTGATAACTCGTCCGGCCGCCCTCACAGCGGACGCTCCCCACCCTCGCGGTCCCAGATCACCCTGCCTCGGTAGCGGATCTCGGTGATTCGGTGGTAGGGCACGGGCCGGATCCCTTCCTCAGATGCTGCTTCGAGATAATCGCGGTCGAGCAGCCCGATCTTTGGGCCCTCCACCACCGAGCGGTCGTCCGGGGCGCCCCGGTTGATATAGGTGACCGAGACCTGTCTAAAATCACATGCAGGGTCATGGAAGAGCCGAAGGAGTATTTTATGGCTTGTCCTCAACGCGTCTTCCCTCCGCGTATCCCCATCGGGTACTATTAAAACGTAAGGATCCAAATATAGTTAATACTGCCAGCAGGGCTCATAGTCCGTGTTTTTCCATGATTTCAGTGATCGTCCCCGCAAAGAACGAGGCAGAGAGTATCAGGGTATGCCTCCACTCCCTCCGGTCCCAGCACCTGGATGGCGAGGATGCAGAGATCATCGTGGTCGACGGCAACTCCACCGACGGGACCCGAAAGATCGCAAAGACCCATGCGGACAGGTATGCCTACGGCCATTTCCATTACCAATTGATGAGGGACTACCAGCGTCTCCTCAACTACCCCCGGTTTGATGAGATGGACCTTGAGGTGATCCTGGACGTTTTCGGCGCCGGCGGGGGGGACACGAATGCCCGCCCGGGTGCCGTGGGAAGGCTCGGGGGAAGGAAGAAACGATCGA
>JAVVFN010000194.1:0-2634 GCA_032250645.1 Methanomicrobiaceae archaeon
GTCGCCGCTAAAGACCGGCGGCAGGAACTCGATGCAGAGATCGAGTGCCTGGGGCTTCTCGCACCGTTCGAGATCGATCTTGCCTGGTTTTCCCCTTCCCCGTATGCCTTCGTTGTCCCCCTCGTCATCGAATCTACTGATGAAGCCCTTATTTCATCGGTGCTTAACAGGCTGATGGTCCAAGATCTCGTGATGAGACGTGAGGTGGTGGACGGGCG
Organism: Methanomicrobiaceae archaeon; assembly: GCA_032250645.1. GTDB lineage: Archaea > Halobacteriota > Methanomicrobia > Methanomicrobiales > Methanomicrobiaceae > JAVVFN01. The sequence continues at coordinate 219 of JAVVFN010000194.1, forward strand.
CACCGTGGCCGTCATCGCCACCCTCGAGAAAGACAGGCAAGAAGTCGAGGCGTTCCTCAAGTCACCGGATATCCATCCCCTGGAAGTGGGGGAGGAGACCGGGACGCCCCTGGAAGTGCAGGGCCGTCTTTCTGAGGAGAAAGCACGCCTCGCGCTACAGGAGGGATCCTGCACCGCCGAGCTTGCCCGGTTGAAGGCAGAATGGGAGGCGCACCTTGAGATCCTCAAAGAAGAACTGGAGATCGAGATGGAACGCCATACGGTGGTGAGCAGGTTTGGGCGGACAGAGGAGGTCGCGGTCATCGAGGGGTGGGTCCCTGCGGCAGATGTGGAGTGCACAGCCGCGATCTGCGAGCGGGCAGCAGAGGGGCATCTCTTCTTCGAAGCCCGCAGGCCCGCCCATAACCCGGACGGCGTACCGGTAAAGTACGACCACCCGGGCTGGCTGGAACCGTTCGAGATGCTCACCTCCATGTTCTCCCGGCCGCGATACGACGAGGTTGACCCCACGCTCATCATCGGCCCGGTCCTGGTTGCCTACTTCGGACTGATGCTGGGGGACGTCGTCTACGGCCTCATGATCGTGCTGATCGCCTACCTCCTCTATCGGGGGGCAGGACGCGTCAGCCGTTCTATCCACGATTTTGCCTGGATCCTCATGGCAGCCGGCGGCGCGACGGTGCTTTTCGGGGTACTGCAGGGAGGATACCTGGGGGATGCGCTCCCGCGGTTCCTCGGATTTGATCCCCCCTTCGCGATCCTGAGCTCAATGGAGCACCCCATCCAGTTCCTACAGATCGCCCTCGTAATTGGGATCATCCAGATCAACGCAGGGCTCCTGCTCGGGGCCGTCCAGCACCTGCGCCACCACAGGTACCGGGAGAGCCTCTTTGAACAGGGTGCCTGGTTCATTATCCAGCCGTGCGCGGCGGTGCTCCTCTTCAGTTTCTTCGGGTGGGGTGTGTTTCCTTCTGCATATACCCTCGCCGCGTCTGCCGGCTGCATCGTTGGCGCCGGGTTCATCTTCTTCCACGAAGGGCCGCTCGGCTTCTTCAGCCTCACCGGGTTTCTCGGAGACTGGCTCTCCTACGCACGTCTCCTCGCGCTCGCGCTTGCCACAGGCGGGATCGCGATGACGGTGAACATCCTCACCGGGATGGTGGCCGGAATCCACCCGGCCATGGTCATCGCTGCTGCGGTAGTCTTTATCGGGGGCCAGCTCTTCAACTTCACGCTCCAGTCGCTCGGGGCGTTTGTCCATTCCTTACGGCTCCAGTACGTCGAGTTCTTCGGCAGGTTCTACCAGGGAGGCGGGGACGAATTCGCCCCATTTGCTGCCGGGCGCTCCCTCACCGGGGTCATGGAAGGTGATCGTTGAATGGCAATGGGGCTTGGGACGATGCTCGTGGTGGTGGGCGCCGGTCTTGCAGTGGGGCTCTCGGCTATCGGAGCAGGCATCGGGGTGGGGATCGCGGGTGCCGCCGGGGCCGGTGTGACGGCGGCCCGGGAGGAGAAGTTCGGCGTCTCCCTCGTCTTCCAGGCGCTCCCCCAGACCCAGGGGATCTACGGCCTGCTGGTCGCCATTCTCCTCCTCATCTCCACCGGCATTCTCGGCGGGACGCCGGTCGACCTCCCGGTCCCGGTGGGCCTCGCTGCCATCGGAGTGGGGCTGGCCGTGGGCATATCCGGGCTTTCGGCCATCGGGCAGGGGATCGCGGCCGGGAGCGGCGTCGCGGTGGCCGGCCGTGAAGAGGGGTCGATCGGCCGGAGCATGGTCTTCTCGGTGCTCCCCGAGACCCAGGCGATCTACGGCCTGCTGGTCGCCATCCTGATCATGGCCTTCACCGGCATGTTCTCCGGGAATTTCATCGTCTCTGCCGGGGTCGGGCTTGTCTCCATCGGCTGCGGGCTCGCGGTGGGAATCGCGGGCCTCTCGGCCATCGGGCAGGGGATCGCGGCTTCGAGCGGCATCGGGGCGACCGCAGAGAAGGAGGAGATGTTCGGGCGCGGCCTCGTCTTCTCGGTGCTCCCCGAGACCCAGGCGATCTATGCACTCCTCACTGCCATTCTCCTCATGGCATTTGCCGGGATGTTCACCGGCGTCTTGGTCGCCACCCCGGAGCTGGGCATCGCGGCGATCGGCTGCGGCCTTGCGGTCGGTATCGCCGGGCTCTCGGGGATAGGACAGGGGATCGCAGCCGCCAGCGGCATCGGGGCGACCGCCACACGGATCGACCGGTTCGGGAAAAGCCTCGTCTTCTCAGTACTTCCCGAGACCCAGGCGATCTACGGCCTGCTGGTCGCCATCCTGATCATGGCCTTCACCGGGATGTTCACCGGTGTCATCAGCGTCCCTGCCGGCATCGGCCTCGTCGCCGTCGGGTGCGGGCTTGCCATCGGCTTTGCCGGGCTCTCG
>JAVVFN010000195.1:0-2631 GCA_032250645.1 Methanomicrobiaceae archaeon
CGGTTCAGCGAAGAAGCGAAGAGGTCGAGGTCGTGACCGGCGACTGCGGGAAGGAGGCGCATCACCACCTCATGGCATATCTCCTGCACCTCAGCGAGGGGGACAGGGCAGCAGGAACGGAAGATGTCCTCCTCCATTGCACCGCTCGCGCCTGGTGCGCGATCAGGGACAGCGAGGACGATCTTCCAGTCGTCAGGAAATACAAGGCGCGCGATCAGGGGTGCGGGGGGGGTCCCCGCAGAAGCGGATGAAGGTGCAAATGTCTGTTTCTCCCCTCCGGGGCCGAAACTGTGTCCGCCGTCAAGGATGAACCCGCCTTCAGCGAAGGCAGCACTTCCGATCCCCGAAGTCCCGCCCCTTCCCACGATCCGCGCCATCGCAGCAACGGGAATCTCCCTCCCATAGAGCCGTGCCACTGCAGCCGCTGTTGCAAGGGCGACCTGTGTCCCGCTCCCGAGTCCCACGTGCTGAGGAACCGTCTGCCGGAGAGTGATCGAGACCCCGCCGGGATTTCCAAGATGCATGAGCATGGCCTCTGCAGCCCTTTTTGCCCGCATGCGGGCTGCCTCATCTCCGCCCCAGATCTCGTATTCGTGGCTTCGTGCCGCCTCCAGAAGAAGCGACGGAGCATCCAGCGCAAGGCCGACTCCTCCGTCGACACGTCCCAGCGAACCGTTGAGGTCGATGAGGCAGAGATGGATGCGGGAGGGGGCATCGATCACCACGCGCAGCTCCTCGGTGAAGGCATTGTAGGGGAAGGTCTCTTCAATCGCGATGAGCGGCCGGTTATGGTGGATGATCCGGTAGCTTCGGTTGAGGAGAGGTTCATGGTTACAGATATGGAAGGTCCGGGAGAGGAGATCGTCCGCATAGATCTCTCTGGCACAGGTAATCTCACGACGTGATTCGATATGGTGCTTCCTTATGATCTTGCCGATGGGGATATCCGCTTTCATCAGGTCAGAGCGGAACGAAGGATCCAGCCGTTCAAGCGGGGTATGGGAAACTGCATGAACAAGCACCTCCCCGCTCGATCCGTCGTAAAGCTCCACGACGCGGAAATTGATGTCAGAACCCGGGGAAACGTCCAGCATTATCGCGATATCCTCTGCTGCAGGCCTGATCTCCTGGACAAGGGTCCTGATCCTGACCGGGTGGCCGGTAATCATCTCAAGGATCTGGGTGACCGAGCCATCAGTGGAGAGCAGCACTTTCTGGAGACAGGAGAGGCTCCCGACTCTCTCTTCGATCCCCTGGATCTGTTCCGAAATCTGGGACTGATTCATCTTTTCCCACAACCTCTCGTGAAACCCTCCTCCATGATTGGATGGAAGCGTATCATCTTAAATAAAAACGTCGATATGCGTACGGCAGATGATGAGAGTTACCCCCCCTGAAGGATGATGAAGCAGGAACCTGATGCCTGATCTTTTTTATGAAAAGAGCATCGGGAGAAAATCCCGTGCATCCATGCATCCAAATGATCCTGATTTTGCGTCTTTTTCACTGTACGCAGGAGTATCGTCCTTTCCCTTCCCATAGACCGCAAAAGGAACCGGGTCGCGGGTGTGGGTCCTCACGGCGATGGGGGTGGGGTGATCGGGCAGGACAGCCACCACTCCCGGAGCCGCATCCATGACCATTCCGCAGACCTCGTCAACCCGTTCGATTGCCCGGATCTTTTCTTCGATGCTGCCCATATGGCCTGCTTCGTCAGGAGCCTCTATATGCAGATAGACAAAATCAAGCCTTTTGAGGGCATCGATGGCATATTCTGCCTTTGCACGGTAGTCGGTATCAAGGAAACCGGTTGCTCCGGGCACCCTGATCACCTCCATCCCCGCACAACGGGCGATCCCGTTTAAAAGGTCCACCGCGGAGATCATTCCCCCGGTATGTCCGTACCGTGCGGAAAAACCGGGGAGATTCGGCATCTTTCCTCCGCTCCAGGGCCAGATCATGGTCGCAGCGGGTTTTCCTGCCATTCTGCGGGCGGTATTGACAGGATGATCGGCAAATACCTCTCTACTCCTCTCCATGCATGCCTTGAGGGCCGGAGCATCCCCGTTCTCCGGAAGGTACGGAGCGATCCTGGATCCCACGATGTCATGGGGTGGCGTGGTCGCAGATCCTCTCCCGTTCTCCAGCACGAGGAGATTACGGTAGCTGATGCCCGGATAGACCCGGGTCTTTACAATGACCTTTCCGAGCGATTGAAGGAGTTCTCTGCCCTCACTGCTGGAGATGTGGCCTGCACTGAAATCCTGCATCACCCCATCGGCCACGGTAACCAGGTTGCAGCGGTAAGCCATCTCAGACGGGGAGAGAGGGATCCCCATGCTCACGGCTTCCAGGGGCCCCCTCCCTGTATAATAGACCCTGGGATCGTACCCGAGTACGGAGAGATTGGCAATATCTGATCCAGGTTCAAAACCCTCCGGTATTGTGCGAAGTTCCCCTGACCGGCCCTCCCTCGCAATACAGTCCATATGGGGGGTGTGCGCGTATTCAAGCGGGGTCTTTCCGTCCAGCTCCTCGAGGGGATAGTCAGCCATCCCGTCTCCAAGAATTACAATGTATTTCAAAGAATCCCTCCTGTTGCTTCGATCAGCGCCCATATGGATGTGATCC
>JAVVFN010000196.1:0-2621 GCA_032250645.1 Methanomicrobiaceae archaeon
TGGAGGAGTATTTCAGGTTTGCGAAGGGGCGACTCAGCGCGGATCAGGAAAAGTGAGCGCTGAGGGGGAGATTTGAACTCCCGAGGGGCGGGAAGCCCCACGAGCTCTCCAGGCTCGCGCCTTACCACTAGACTACCTCAGCATGAAACAGGATTGTATCACTACTATTCGGCAGGGATTTTCTTAAGCATATTCCCCGGATCACGAACGCTTTATCCAGCCCCGGGGATAGGTGCCCGGCTCCATGAGGACCGCACGTGGAGAGATCACGAGGCCCGGATCTCCGGGTGAATAGTGTTCGGAAGATACCCTTGCTTCGCCAAGAGCGACAAGCTTGCCCTTTTGCGTGAGTACTGCCACGAGGTCCCCTTTCCGGTGGGGCTCCCTTGCGATCACCCCGACTCCTGCGAGCGCTGCCCCGTGACAGACGGCGTCGACGGCCTTATCCCCGATCACCACCTTCGGGAGGTCTTCGACCGCCCGCTCGAGGGAAAGGAGCATCTTCTCGAGGGGCTCTTTCTCCCCTTCATGGGCCAGCACGCAGGCATCCGCAAGATCGTGAAGTGTATACGCCTCATCTTCGCCAAATGAGCCTGAACGGGTCCGGCGGAGCTCCTGCATCTGTGCACCCACGCCGAGCGCAAGGCCCAGGTGGTGGCAGAGGGACCGGATATAGGTCCCAGACTCGCAGCGGACCCGGAAGAGGACCAATCTTTCGGTGACCTCGAGGATCTCGAGCTCGTGGATCGTCCGTATGCGGAGCGAACGGCGCACCGCGCTTCTCCGGGGCGGCCGCTGGTAGATCTTTCCCACAAACCCGGCTGCCACCCGTTCGATCTCCTCGCGGGAGCGGTCGCCGTGAAGCCGCATCAGCGCCACGTACTCCTTCTCTTCCCGGAGCAGCACCGGAGCGAGCCTCACGGCACGCCCGAGCATGATGACCAGCACCCCGGAGACCATCGGGTCGAGGGTACCGCTGTGCCCGGCAGGCGTGCCGAGGATGTCCCTCACCCACGCGGTCACCTGGTGGCTTGAAGGGCCCCTCGGCTTATCGATGACAAGGATGCCAGATAGGATCACCCGGGAATCCTCCCCTTCAGGTATCCGTTGAGCGCCTGCATTGTCCCTTCGAGCGATCCATCGCCGGTCACCCGGGGCTCTGCCCCTCCCTCCCGCATGGCTTTTGCGGTGATCTCGCCGATGGCGATGAGGAGGAGACCGGGGCGGCGGTTCCAGACTGCATGCCGGAAGGAGCCCGCGCTGGTGAAGATGACCGCATCGACACCTTCGAGCGGGAGATTCTCCCCTGTGGGCGCAAGGCGGTACACCCGGACCTCGTGGGGGATCCCGCCCACCTCCCTGATGGAATCGAGGAGATGCGGGTTTTCCACGTCAGCCCGCGGGATGCCTACGTGCCTTCCCTCCAGCCATTTGCCAAGATAGGGCGCAAAGTCGCGGGAATAGAAAGAGGGAAGGGTCTCGGCAGAGACCCCGAAGTGCTGGAGCGTGCGGGCGGTCTCCGGCCCGATCGCGATCACCCGGGGCCAGCGCTCAAGGAGCGGGGCGATAATCCGGGCGGGAAGGGCGCTCGTGAAGAAGAGGCAGTCAAACTCCGCCCGGTTGACCCGTCCTGCAAAATCGTCCACCCGTTCCGGATAGACTTCGGCCTTCAGGGGAGTAACCGGGACGCATTCGTGACCGTATCGCCTGCAGAGGGCTGCATCGCCCCGTCCTTTCTCCGCGAGCCGGGTGATGGCGATCTTCATCGTTTCTCTCTCTTCCCTTAGGCATATGACGTTTTTGCATGATAATCCCCTTCCCCGGAATAGAATGCAAACGGTTTTTCCAACATACAATTAAGGACTTTTCAATGATCGAAGCGCTGGCGGCGGGTGTTGCCTTCGGCGTCCTTCTCGGGACGGTGAGCGGACTGGTTCCCGGGATCCATGCGAACACCATGGCAGGGCTCCTCCTCGGAGCGCAGGGAGCCCTCCTCGCAACGCTCGGCGAGACGACCGTCGCGCTTGCCATGTTCGCGGCGCTCATCACCCATACGTTCCTCGACATCATCCCGAGCACCTTTCTCGGAGTCCCGGATCCTGACACCGCTCTTTCCGTCCTTCCTGCCCATGCCCTCTGTCTCGAGGGCAGCGGCACCGAGGCGGTCAGGATATCGGCCCTCGGGAGTGCCTGTGCCGTGGTGGTGGCAATGCCCATCTTCCTCCTCTTCATCCTCGTACTCCCCGCCATCCAGCCCTTCATTGACTGGGGGATCGGGCTAATGCTCATCGCGGTCGCCGGTTATCTCACCATCGACTCAGACTCCCCGGGATGGTACCTGGTCATCTTTCTCGTCTCCGGGGCGCTGGGGGTCTTCACCCTCCACCACACCTACCTCGCCTGGCACACGCTGGGCATGACCTCCCTCCTCATGCCACTTCTCTCCGGCCTTTTCGGGGTCTCGGTCCTCCTCAAGGCATCCCAGGGCGTGATGCCGCCTCAGACGTTCGACGGGATCAGGATGGAGGGGCGGAGCGTGGTCCGGCAATCGATCCTCGGTTCGGTGGCCGGCGCGGTGGTCGGGTGGCTGCCGGGGCTCTCCAATGCCACCGCCAATGCCC
>JAVVFN010000197.1:0-2611 GCA_032250645.1 Methanomicrobiaceae archaeon
TCGCCGATGCGCGGGGAGGGGCTCCCGCCGGCAAAGCTCCACTGCTCTGTGCTCGCCGAAGGGGCCGTCAGGAAGGCCATCAACAATTACCGGCGCGACCACGGGCTCGAACCGTGGCAGGAATGAACATTATGGAACCGTGATCCTCTCCCCGGGGGCGAGTACCCGGACGCGTGAATCGGTGGTCCGCTCGATGGCATGCTTCCACGCCGCGGCATCCTGCGCAATGAGCGGCCATGTATCGTAGTGGATGGGGATGACCAGCGGCGCCCCCACCAGCTGGGCGGCAATCATGGCCTCATCGGGCCCCATGGTGAAGCGGCCCCCGATGGGGAGCAGCGCCACGTCAGGCCGGTACAGATCCCGGATCAGCTGCATGTCCGAGAAGAGGGCCGTGTCCCCTGCATGGTAGACGGAGATCCCGTCCATACGGACCACGAACCCGGCCGCACATCCCCCGCAGTACCCCATCCCGCCCATCTCCAGCCAGCCCGAGTGGAGTGCGGGAGTCATGGTGAACCGCACCCCCTCCACCTCGATCGTGCCCCCGATATTCATCCCCTCCACCGGGAGCCCGGACTGGGCGAGGTACTTTGCGATCTCGTTGATGGCCACGATCGTCCCGCCCAGCGAGCAGGCCGCTCCCATATGATCCCCGTGCCCGTGGGTGAGCGCGATGAGGTCAGGGGCAGCATCGATCGTCCCCGACGGAACGAAGGGATCGATGATCACGGTCCGGGACCCTTCCAGGAGGACGCATGCATGCCCGAGCCACGTGAGTTTCATGGCTCAGCGTGATACGGCAGAGTAAAAAAAGATTCAGGATATTCGATTTGGGGATAGGATCAGGTGATATCGATCAGCTCTGCCTCGGTGGTATCGATGGCCTCTTTCAGCGCGTCCTGGTTCACGCTGCGGGTCATCTGAACGGTGAGGTCACGGTCCTCCATTACGTCCCGGATGCGCTCGAGGAACGGATCGAGCGTGATGTCCTTCTCCTGCTCGATGACATGACGGTACTCGCGGAGGGTCGAGGGGCTGATCCCGAGCTCCTCGCTGACCTCCTTCATCGTCTTCTCTGAATTGATCAGCTGCTCCATCGTCTCACGTTCAAAGGGCATCCTGAAGTCGAGATCGCGGAACAGCTTGAGCCTCACTCTTGCGCGAGCCACGGTCTTGCTCAATTTCTCGTCCCCGATCTCGCGTGCGATCTCGGTGTCGTTCTTGCCTTCATAGTACAGGACGACAAGTTTTGAGAGGTGGCGGGGGGTGAGTTTGGTCTTGAAATGACCGCTGTCCAGAATCTCCCTCATGATGAGGGCGATCTCGCGTTCCACCGCATCCTTGTCCCTCAGAGTACCGTGGATCTTCTTCATCGGCTCGACGATCTTTGTTTTGCTGGTAATGTTAGTAAAAAGCTCCAGAAGCTTTCGTTTCTTGTTGTTCTCTTCCATAGCCGACCCTTTTGATTTTTCGTTTATACTGTCCATAATAGTATATATACTTTCCTTTCGGGTACCAGTCCTGAGCCCGGGCCGGTTTCCTCTCTGCCGGGCGAAGGGGGTGGTGTTTCCGTATATCGTCCTGAAACGGCTGCCGATGGACAGGGTGGATCGGTGATCTCCCTCGAAACGAATCGTATTTTTATGGTCCGGGGTAGATGTATGATGAATATCCGGTCGGATCGATGATGAGTGACGTCTACGAAAAGATAACCGAACTGGCCCGGCGCCGTGGCTTTGTCTGGCCGAGCGCCGAGGTATACGGAGCGGTGGCAGGATTCATCGACTACGGTCCACTCGGCGCGATGCTGAAACGGAACCTCGAGGATCTCTGGAGAGACTTCTACGTGGTCAGGGAGGGTCATTTTGAGATCGAGTGCCCCACGATCGGCATCGAACCGATCTATATCGCATCCGGCCACGTGAAGGGGTTCTCTGACAAGATGTGCCAGTGCCCCCATTGCGGGGAGTATTTGCGGGCCGATCACATCGCGGAAGCGGCCGGGGTGGAGAACGCTGCATCGATCTCGCCCGAAGCCCTCGCCAACGCCCTCTGCCAGGCACCCTGTCCTGCATGCACGGAGATCCTCGGGGAGGTCTCCGTATTTGATTTCAACCTGATGTTCCACACCAATATCGGCCCGGGGACCCAGAGGAGGGGCTACCTCCGCCCGGAGACCGCACAGGGCATCTTCACCGACTTTTCACGCCTGCTCCGGTTCTACCGCGACAAGCTCCCCTTCGGGGCCGTGCAGATCGGCAAGTCCTACCGGAACGAGATCTCCCCGCGGCAGGGGATGATCCGGCTCCGGGAGTTCACGCAGGCAGAGGCCGAGATCTTTGTCCACCCGGACGAGAAAGATCATCCCGATTTCTGGAGATATGCAGAATATGCCGTCCCCCTTCTCGGGATGGCGCAGCAGGTCGAGCGGACGCCCGCGGTGGAGATGACCATGCGGGACGCGGTGGCCGAGGGCGTCATCGCGAACGAGTATGTGGCCTACTACGTCGCGCTGACGCATGACTACCTCATCGCCTGCGGGGTGAACCCGGCAAAGATCCGGTTCCGACAGCACCTGGCCACAGAACGGGCTCACTATGCCATGGAC
>JAVVFN010000198.1:0-2569 GCA_032250645.1 Methanomicrobiaceae archaeon
GTCGTCGCGGGTGACCTTGCCCTGGCCGAGGTCCTCGGCGACCGCGCTGTCGAGGTCCGTGACGATGCGCGCGCCGAGCACGTTCTTGAGGAACTTGATGTCGCTCTTCTTGGCGCGGCGGACCGCGAGGATGCCCTCCTTCGCGAGGTAGTGCTGGGCGATGTCGTCGATGCCCTTCTGGCAGAAGAGTACATTTGCACCGCTGTTGACGATCTTGTCAACGATGACCCGGATCATTCGCTCTTCCTCGTCGAGGAACATCTGGAGCTGGTCCGGACTGGTGATGCTGATCTCTGCGTCGACCTCTGTCTTCTTGAACTCAACAGGAGCATTGAGGAGCAGGATTTTTGCTTCCTTGACGACCTTCGGCATTCCGGGGTGGACGCGCTCCTTATCGATGACGACACCCTCGATGATCTCCGAGTCCTCGATGGAACCGCCGACCTTCTTCTCCACCTTGATGAATTCGACATCAACGCTGCCGTCTTCATCGGCGACCATCGTCACGGCCTTTACCACCAGTTCGCAGAGTTTCTCCTTTGCCGCCTCGGCGCCCTTCCCGGTCATCGCGGTATCGGCGATCTTCCGGAGCATCTCCACATCGTCGGCTGCAACATCGATCGCAATGCCCTTGAGGATCTCCTGCGCCTTTTCGGCAGCCATCCGATACCCGTGGGCGATGACGGTGGGGTGAACGTCCTGCTCGAGGAGTTCCTCAGAACGCTTCAGCAGCTCTCCGGCAACCACCACTGCAGTGGTCGTGCCATCCCCCACTTCGTCGTCCTGCGTCTTGGCAACCTCCACCATCATCTTTGCGGCAGGGTGCTCGATGTCCATCTCTTTTAAGATCGTTACCCCATCATTCGTGATGACCACATCACCGATGGTGTCGACAAGCATCTTGTCCATTCCCTTGGGGCCAAGGGTGGTTCGTACCGCACCGGCAACTGCCTTTGCCGCGGCGATATTTCCGCTCTGTGCTTCACGTCCGCGAGTACGCTGACTTCCTTCCTTTAAAATAAGAATTGGTTGTCCACCAAGATTTGCTGCCAATTGTATCACCTACTTAGCGCTTAGAAATGTAGGTTTGTGGTTCTATATAAATGTTTTCACTCATCAATGAGCTCCATGAGCTCAGATCCGGAATCAAGGGAGTGTAATCGCTCCTCTCCAATAATAAGGGTTTTCCCAACTCTCTTTTTCTTTTTATAGTCCGTTATGACACACATCGCACGCGTATTCGTGATTTCAGAGAGGTTGCCAATCAGTGCAGCGCGGCGAACTACCTTCTGCGTGGTCCCGTACCCGGTGAGGATTGTCTCGTGCTCATAAAGTGCAAACGCCTGGAAAGGTGCCCGGTGGGTGGGATGGAGCTCGAGGCCGATCCGTGCAAGATCCATGGGAAGAGGTTCGGTGGCCGAGGACGGGTGCATTGCCTGCAGGTCGTCATATGCAAGGGGATCGATCGCCTCGACAATGGGCCGGTCAAAGTGCTCCTCGATCTTGATCGCGATATCCAGCGTGGTTCCCATCCCGCTCTCGTACTTGCTGATCGTCCGGCGGGATACTCCCAGGATGCTCGCCATCTCCCCAAGGGATATCTGGTGCCTCTCGCGGAGTGCCCGCAGCTGCTCCCCATTGATATTCACGTACAGACCGCCGGGCGATGCGTATACAAGGGGGGGGTTCCCCTCTACCAGATAGTCATACAGCGTGGAGATGCTGAGGGCATTCACCCCGTACCGGATATACACGGCCCCGCGTTCAAGTTCCGCGTCCCTGGTCCGCTCGCCCACGATCAGGGGTATTCCCTTGAGATAGAGGGCAACAAAACGGAGATCGGAGGCAATCTCCTCGCTGATGCTGTCAATATGAGAGATGACCTTGATGATGAGGAGCATATCAGCCTTCCGTGCCACAAGATCGAAACTCCGTGGACGTATATCGCACCTCTCGGAGATGTCAAAACCTGCGGTAATGAGGACACTCGTCACCATCTGAAGGAGCCGTTCCTGCGTCATCTCTTCGTATGAATCGATATAGGTTGAGAACAATATAAATATAGGGATAATGCGGATCGGAATTGACGACACGGACTCCCCTGAAGGGATGTGCACGACGTACCTTGGCGCCAATCTGGCGGGGGCTCTTTCGCGCGAAGGGTTTACCATTCAAAGGGCGCTGCTCGTCCGTCTCAATCCCAATGTACCCCACAAGACCCGGGGGAACGCAAGTATCTGCCTGGAAGTGGAGGGGGATATGAATCAGGCATACCGCATCGGATGTGAATATATCAACCGGCTCGCAGACCTCTCCTTCCATGAGACCCAGCCCGGTCTTGTCATCTGTGATGGGCAGCCCGATCCCTCCTTTTACCAGCGGGCGGTCCGTGACTTCTGCACCCTCGAGGAGGCGGTCGGGATCCTCGGGAAAGAGGGGGCCCTTTTCCGGGGATGGAACGGAGGGAGGGGCCTGATCGGTGCAACTGCGGCAGTCTGCGCTGAGTTTCCTGATGCCACCTATGAGCTCCTCGCCTACCGCCACCATACGGTAAGGGAGACTCGTTCGG
>JAVVFN010000199.1:0-2566 GCA_032250645.1 Methanomicrobiaceae archaeon
GCCGAAACGACCGGCAAATGCCTCCTCTGTCTCCCGGATCACCTGCTGTGCATCCCGCATGGAACGCTCGATATCCCAGCGGAATTTGAAATACTCGGTGGGCGGGGTCAGGGTGCCGTATCCTCCCGGGTTCGCGGTGTCGATGGCATGGGGGATCTTGACCGGCGGAATGAAGTCAGCGACAGGAGCCGTCTCCAGAGCCTGCATGCTGTGCGAGAGTGTGAACCCGTCAAGGTTCACCATCACGGGCAGGAGCACGTTCTCGTGTTCGGCGATGCGGAATGCCATGAGGGTGGCATCATACGCTTCCTGGACCGAGCCCACGTAGACCTGGAGCCATCCGGTATCACGCATGGAGAGTGAATCGGTATGTTCTGCCCAGATGTTCCATCCTGGCCCGAGCGCCCGGTTCACATTTGCCATCACGATGGGGAGACGTGCACCGGCCGCCCAGTGGAGCATCTCACACATATAGACAAGGCCATGGGAGCTTGTCGCGGTGAACGTCCTGACCCCGGTCGCACTCGCCCCGATACATGCCGCCATTGCACTGTGCTCTGACTCGACCGGTATGAATGCCGCTCTGAGCTCTTCGGAGAGAACGAAATTGGACAGCTGCTCCACGATCTCTGTCTGGGGTGTGATGGGATAGGCTGCAATGACCGAGGGTCGGGCCTCCCTGACTGCCTCGGCAACAGCCCGGTTCCCGGTGGCAACTGTCAGCATACTCCTTCTACCTCCCGGAAAAGGCGCTTCTTATGCTCTCCAACCTGCTGTTCGAGCAGATTGATGGTCTCGTCACTGATCCCCTTGAATCGCCCCTGCCTGGAGAGGTACTCCCTGAGAGGCAGGGGTTTTTTGAGGGCCGTCTTCGAGGGGCCGGAGAGGGAGAGCACCCCGTTTTCCCGTTCATAGAGAACCCACATTCCGGTCCTGACCGCAAGTTTTCCCATCTCGACGGTCATGTCCGAAGGGAACCGCCAGCCCGGCGGGCAGGGCGCAAGGATATGGATGAACTTCGGGCCTTTCATGGAGAGCGCTTTCTGCACCTTCTTGAAGAGATCCATCGGGTATGCACTGCATGCGGTTGCCATGTAGGGAGGGGAGTGAGCCAGGACGATCGCATCCAGATCCTTCTTCACCTCTGTCTTCCCCTCCGGGGTCGTGGTGGTGCGGGCACCAAGAGGGGTGCCTCCTGACCGCTGCATCCCGGTATTGCTGTAGGCCTCGTTATCGTAGCAGATATAAAGAAAATCAGTACCCCGTTCCAGCGCGCCTGAAAGAGCCTGAATCCCGATATCGACCGTTCCTCCATCGCCGGCATAGCAGATGACATTCGTCTTTTTTCCCATCCGACGGTATGCCGCACTCATTCCAGATGCCACGGCTGCTGCAGATGCGAATGCCACATTATATACCGGGATATTCATCGCGGTATTCGGGTAAATACCCTGGATCACACTCGTGCAGCATGCGGGAACCACTAGGACGCTGTCAGGGCCGGCGGCCTTTGTGATATACCGCAGCACCAGAGAGGAGCTGCAGCCTGCGCACGCGGATGTTGTCTTGAAGATATACTCCTCCTTCGGAATCTCTGCCATTCACTCGTTCTCCCACGTGGGGGGGTTCTCCCCTCACTTTTCAATTTATAGCTATTGGTGTTGATGCAATAAAATTCCTCGGAGTGCGCTATCGGAGATACAGGATAAACGCCTGTGTTTAGAATTCAAATAAGTCATTCACGCAGACTTCGCGAAGGACCTTCTGCATCAGCATGGCTTCCTTTATCAGCGCTTGAAAGGACCTCTTCCTCTTTGGATTCAGTTTCAGGGGGTTAAGGGGGAGTCCACAGTCCACATCCCAGAGGATGAGCCCTTCAGGTGGTGCGGCCGCAATCCGGACCCCGTTCTCTCCCGAAAGAAGCGATTTGATCTTTTCAACTTCCAATTCGCCCTTTCCCGCACACTCAAGGGAAGTGGCGATACAGCGGACCATATTCCAGAGGAAACTCTCTCCAGTGATGGTGAGATAGGAAAATGGGGGGTCCTCCACCATACGGGACTCGAGGATTGTCCGCACCGGCACCCTCTCGTCAGCCCGTGAAAATCGGGAGAAGTTATGGGTCCCCGTAAAAAGCCCTGCTGCTTCTTCCATCGCAGAATACTGGGGAAAATGATCCAGGAAATAATACCTGTACGTGCGGCTCTTTGCTGCATATCGCGGGTGAAAATCAGGAGGAACTTCTGTCCATCCTGTGCACCAGCAGTCTGGGGGCAGGTGGAGATTTAAGGCCTTTTTTGCCCGTTCCGGTTCATCTGTAGAAAACGCGATGATCTGCGAGCGTGCATGCACCCCGCGATCAGTTCTCCCGGCACTGGCAAATCCTGCGTCCCGCCAGTCATCAAAGAGCGCGAGGCGCTGGCAGGCAGCAATGAATTCCCCCTCTACAGTCCTCTGGTCATTCTGCATCTGGGAGCCGGCAAAGCGGTAGCCGAGATAGGAAACACGGAACGCGAGCTTCATCGGATATGCCGTCTGATCCTGCCCATGGCCCCTTTCAGAGACT
>JAVVFN010000019.1:0-13023 GCA_032250645.1 Methanomicrobiaceae archaeon
CGCGAGCAGAGGTGCGAAATCATGGTAGTAGACGTTCGTATCATACCCGCCGACGAGTGCCTTCGTCCCTTCCGCCGATACCGTAAAGGTCTGGATGGCCCGCGAGAACGAAAGTTCAGTGACCAGATCGCCGGCATCGTCGAGAAAGAGGACCCCTGTTCCTTCGCGAACCGCTCCGAAGAGTGCAGGATCCCCCTCTACCGTGAACACGTCCACGATGTTGCCTCCTGCCCGATAGTCCCAGACAAGAGTCCCGTCTTCCTCAAAGAGGTAGACGATCCCGCTCTCCCCGCCCGCGATGATGCGGGTTCCTTCTGGAGAGAAGGCAATGTCGCGAACCCTGCCGCCTGTCGAAAACTTCCAGGAGAGTGCACCTGTGCGGTCAAATACGGAGACGAAGGTATCGTCCCCTGCAGCGAGGATCGTTCCATCGGTCTTTCCCGCGACCACGGTGGCCGCTCTGTCGAGCGAGTAATTCCAGAGCACCTCGCTCCCGCGGCCAAGGAGCGTAACCCCCCCGTCCGTACCGGCAAAGACCTCATCGCCCATTCCGGTCAGGAAAAGAGCCGTGACTGCCGCTCCCGGTGCCCGGTTCCAGAGCATGCCCTCCCTCACGTGGTAGAAGGAGATGTCGCCGCCCTGATCCCCTGCCGCGAGGTACGCACTGTCGCCCGAGAACGCGACCATGGTGATGTCCTGCGGCCGTGCAGCCCTCCACTGGAGATATCCCCGGGTATCGAGGAGGTAGACATAATTGTCCTCGCCCCCGCACGCGATCCATTTCCCATCGGGGGAGAAGCTGACTGCATGCAGGTTTCCTCCCGTCTGGTACTTCCAGATCGCCGACCCGGCCATTCCAAACCCGTACAGGTACGCATCCCTCGCGATCACCACCCCCATACTCCCGTCCGGGGAGAGGGCGGTGGCTGCGATGATGGTCCCGATCTTCTGCGACCAGGCCGGTTCAGAAGGGACCGGGTCTGCACATGCCGGCGCGATGAGAGCCGCGGTGATCGCCAGCATGACCAGGAGAAGACAGCGTACCTGCATAACAGTAAGCACCCGGAATGGCGGCAGGCCATCCTCATTCAATCCTGAATCAGAATCATATAAATAGCAATTGATTCCGCAGACACGCTACCGGCGGTACATCGCCATCGTGGTGCCGAACTGGACCACGTGCCCCTTCATCGCCGAGATCAGTTCATCCTTCCTCGAGCCGGGGGCAAGGTCCAGCACACCATCCAGCCCGTAGACCTTGAAGGTGATCCGGTGGGTCTCCCCGTGCTTCGGGCAGGGGCCTCTGTAGCCAACCGTCCCGTAGTCATTGGTTCCCTGGACTGCCCGGACTGGTGAAGCGACGACCTTCTTCTTCGGGATCCTGGCCGGGATGATGGGGATCGCCGGGATATTCCAGGCCATCCAGTTCGTGAATGAGCAGCCGGGTTCGTACGGGTTGAGAGCCACAATCGCGAGTGTCTCTGCGTCGAGATCGAGGATCTCCATCTCGGGCGAACTGTTTTCGCCATCGCAGGTGTGCGTCGGGGGAAATTCAATAAAAGGTAGGTTTACATACAGTTTCTTCATCGGCAGTACGTCCCATGTACCATGCGGCGTAATAAACATTCCGTGAAATGGGATTTGGCGGTGATTGGTCTGTCAGAGCAGGAGAGAAGAGGAAAAATATATACTGATGGTGCAGCAAGGGGGAACCCCGGGAAAGCTGCCTGGGCTTACCTGATTGTCGCGGACGGGGAGCTGATCGCCAGCGATTCCGGATATCTTGGGATCACCACCAATAATGTCGCTGAATATCATGCCGTGATCAACGGGATGCGGGCAGCGCTTGATCGTCGCCTGCGGCACGCAGACCTCTGCTCCGATTCAGAGCTGGTGGTGCGCCAGATCGGCGGGAAGTACCGGGTGCGGGCGCCGCATCTCCGCCCCCTGCATCAGGAGGTGCTCAGGCTGAAGGAACAGTTCACGGAGATCAGGGTCAGGTCCGTACCCCGGGACCACCCCTTCATCACCCGTGCCGATGCCATGTGCAACGCGGTCCTCGACCGGGAGGCTAAATGAACCTCGTACCCATCGACTTGGTGACGCATCGTACAGGATCCCGGAGGATGCGCCGCGGCAGGGGAGGCTCGTGGACACCCGCTCAAAGATCGAGATCTTTCCTCCATATAAACGGGGACTCGAGTGCATCGAGCGGTATTCCCATCTTTTCATCCTCTACTGGATGGACCGTGCGGACCGGACCGCCCTCTCCGCAACACCGCCGGGAACCCACACAGAACGCGGCGTCTTTGCCACCCGGTCACCCCACCGCCCGAACCCCATTGGGATCGGGGTCGTCGACCTGCTGGAAATCACCGGGAGGATCCTTTCCGTGCGGGGTCTTGACGCACTGGACGAAACCCCGGTCCTGGACATTACGCCCTATGTCTCCTCCCTTGATGCGGTCACGGATAAAGAAATGCATTGAGGGAGGAGGTTTCCCCGCCTGCCCCGGGCCCTCTTGTAATCACTGAAACGTTATTGATTCCTCCCGCGCAATAGGTGTAAACTGATGAACCGATCATTCGGGAGTAGATAATGGCAGATAATTCACAGGAATGCAATCATGACTGCGCAAACTGCGCGTCCGCTGTCAATTGCGACGACCCGGCAAAGAAGGCGGCAGGCCTGCCGGAAAAGGTACAGATAAATGTCGGGCATGTCATCCTCGTCCTCAGCGGCAAGGGTGGCGTGGGCAAGAGCACGGTTGCCGCAAACCTTGCGATGGCCCTCTCGAACCACGGCTTTAACACCGGGCTTGTGGACCTCGATATCCATGGTCCCAACATCCCGAAGATGCTCGGCATCGAGGAGAAGAGGCTCGCCTCCTATGATGGCAATAAGATCGAGCCTGTCAGGATCACCGGAACGCTGGGAGTGGTATCCATGGCGTTTCTCCTTCCGGAGAAGAGTACCCCGGTGATCTGGAGGGGGCCGATGAAGATGACCGCCATCCGGCAGTTCCTCGAGGATGTCAACTGGGGGGACCTCGACTACCTGGTGGTCGATCTCCCGCCCGGTACCGGGGATGAGGCGCTCACCATCGCCCAGCTCGCGCCGAACATTGACGGGGCAGTGATCGTCACCACCCCTCAGGAGGTCGCGATCCTCGACTCCTCCAAAGCAGTCCGCTTTGTTCAGATGATCGGCCTTGAAGTGCTCGGGATCGTCGAGAACATGAGCGGGATGGTCTGCCCGCACTGCGGAAAGTCCATCGACCTCTTCGGCACCGGCGGCGGGGAGCGTGCCGCCCAGGAGCTGCGTGTACCCTTCCTCGGTCGTATCCCGCTCGATCCGGAGATGCGAAAAGCGGGTGACGAGGGGCGTCCCTTCATCATAAAGGGCCACCAGACGGAGGCATCCACCCAGACATGGAAGCATGTCGATGAAGTGATGGAAAACCTCATCGCTGTCATTGAGAAGAAGGGGTAGTATGGACTACCTCAGCATCCTCTCGGGCGAGGGCGAACCTCTCGATGTCTACAGGTCGATCGCCAGTTGCTGCGCAGAGATTGAACTCCTCCCGGGGCTTCTTGAACCGATCTACCGGCAGGCGATGGCACTTGCAGACGAAGAGACCGACCGTCTCCGTTTTGCGCTGGTCCGCCTCCAGGTGCATGCCGACATCCACCGCTATGAGGACATGGAGGAGTCCCAGAAGGTCAAATACGTCGCGCAGGTGCTGGAGAAGGTGATCTTCGGCGACCTTATGCTTACCTGGGAGCCCGGGCATAGCGGGTGATCTCCCGACCAAAAATTTTATTTAGAGATAGAAGGCAAGCGCTTATAAGCCTTCGATCTGATAAATCTATTTTACGTTTGGGTCGAGGGACCGCTGGTGCCCCCGTTCATCTCAACACTTCCATCCGGGCCGCGATCCCGCGATCCGGTGAAGGGATCCAAACAGGCGAAGTCCACCGTTCTCCGCAGGGATTATTGGGGATAATCGCTCAAACCAAAGTTGCAAGCAGGAGAGGATTATGAATCTCAGGACACCCAATGCCAATGAAGCAATCGGCACTTCAAACCGGTCGCGCAATATTGCACCCGTTTCCGGGATCTGCACGCGCTGTATTGATGGTTGCAAAGGGAGCTGCGAGATATGGCTCTCGTCTTTCCGGGGCAGGGAGGTGCTGTACCCGGGGCCCTTCGGTGAGATCACCGCAGGCGCGGACAAGAACTACCCGGTCGATTACTCCCACATCAATATCCAGGGCTACGCGCTGGGCGCAAAAGGAATGCCCGAAGGCGTGGAGATCGGCCCGGACACCGCGGTCTTTGAGGACGTGAACACAGAGACCGAGTACGGGTGGGATCTCAAGGTACCGATGAAGGTGCCGATCTTTACCGGCGCACTGGGGTCGACGGAGATCGCCCGGGCCAACTGGGATCATTTTGCCATTGGCGCAGCGATCTCGGGGATCACCCTCGTATGCGGCGAGAATGTCTGCGGGGTTGACCCTGCCCTCAAGCTGGACCGGAACAACAAGGTGGTCGATTCGCCGGAGATGGACCGCCGTATCGATACCTACCGTCGGTTCCATTCCGGATATGGCGAGATCCTCGTCCAGATGAATGTCGAGGACACCAGGCTCGGGACCGCAGAGTACGTGGCGAGCAAGCACAACCTCAACACCATCGAGCTCAAGTGGGGTCAGGGGGCAAAGTGCATCGGCGGCGAGATCAAGGTGAGCTCCCTCTCCCGGGCTACCGAGCTGAAGAACCGCGGGTACATCGTCCTCCCGAACCCCACCCGGCCTGACGTGCAGGCGGCATTCGAAGAAGGTGCCATCAAGGAGTTTGAGCGCCACTCTCGCCTCGGCTTCATCTCCAGGGAAGGGTTCCTCGAGGAGGTCGACCGGCTCCGCGACATCGGCTTTAAACGGGTCACCCTCAAGACGGGCGCCTACTCTGCCCGGGAGCTCGCCATGGCCCTTCGATGGGGATCAGAGGCGCAGATCGACCTGCTCACCATCGACGGGGCTCCAGGCGGCACCGGCATGAGCCCGTGGCCGATGATGAACGAGTGGGGCATTCCCACGTTCTACCTCCAATCCCTCGCGTACCAGTACGCGGAGATCCTCAAGAAGAAGGGAATGCGGGTTCCGGACCTCGCGATCGCAGGCGGGTTCTCGGACGAGGCAAATGTCTTCAAGGCGCTCGCGATGGGGGCGCCGTACGTCAAGGCGATCTGCATGGGCAGGGGCCTGATGATCCCCGGCATGGTCGGCAAGAACATCGGGAAGTGGCTCGAGGCAGGCGACCTGCCGAGGACCGTCTCCAAGTACGGCAGCAAGGTCGAGGAGATCTTCGTCTCCTACGAGGAGCTGAAAGAGAAGTACGGCTCCCGGATGGGCGAGATCCCGCTCGGTGCGATCGGCATCTACACCTATACACAGCGGTTCAGGACCGGGCTCCAGCAGCTGATGGCAGGAAACCGCAACTTCTCGCTCGAATCGGTCTCCCGGAAGGACCTCATGTCGCTCACGCCTGAGGCCACCGCCATCTCGGGCATCCCCTACGTGATGGACGCCTACCATGACGAGGCCATGGAGATCCTCGAGGGATAGTTACCCTCACCCATCTCTTTTTCTAGAAGCCCTGCTCCATAGCTTCGATCAGGATAATGCAGTCCTTCCTTCCCACCAGCCGTGCCGAGATGGACGCCCGCGGCTGGGACACGTGTGATGTGGTCATCGCCACACCCGATGCCTATGTGGACCATCCCTCCTTTGCGATGGCCATCCTCTCCCGGTTCCTCGAGGCCCACGGCTACCGGGTGGGTATCCTCTCCCAGCCACGCTGGAAGGAACCATCGGCATTCACCGCGCTCGGCATCCCGCGGATCGCATTCGTGGTCTCGGGCGGGAACATGGACTCCATGGTCCTGAATTACACCCCCGCAAAGAAACCCCGGCGCGAAGACCTCTACTGCGAAGGGGGAGTGCCGTATTTTTCTCGGCCCGGCGAGGGCAGGCGCTACCGGATCAGGCCTGAAAGAGTGGTGACCGTCTATTCCAGCCAGATCAGGGCAGCGGCCCCCCGTACACCGGTCATCATCGGCGGGATCGAGGCCTCCATGCGGCGGATCGCCCATTATGACTGGTGGTCCGACTCGGTCCGCAGGAGTGTCCTCGCCGATGCAAAGGCCCATCTGCTCATCTACGGGATGGGGGAATACCCCCTCCTTGATGCGGTGAGAGCCCTTGAGGGGGGAAGTGCCCCCGATGATCTCGAGATTCCGGGGACGGCCGTACTCCGGCATGACCCGGGGGAAGTCCCGGGGGTGGTGCAACTCCCCTCCTTCGAAGAGGTCGGCCTGGACAGGGAGGCATTTGCAGAGGCCTTCTGTGCATTTGAGCGCAACAGAGACCGCCACGTCCTTTTCCAGAAGCAGGACGGGCGCTTTCTTGTCCAGTACCCCCGGAGGGACCTCTCCCCCGAAGAGCTGGACGCCTGCTACGACCTCCCGTTCTGCAGGGCCCCCCACCCCCGGTTCCGGAAGATCCCTGCCTTTGAGATGATCCGCGATTCCATCACCGCACACCGGGGGTGCTACGGGGACTGCGCATTCTGTGCCCTGCCTGCTCACCAGGGGAGGACCATCGTCTCGAGAAGCCCTGCATCGGTGGAGGCCGAGGCCCGAGCCATCGCCCGGTCGCCCGGTTTCTCCGGTACCATCTCTGACGTGGGAGGGCCTTCTGCGAACATGTACGGCTCTTCCTGTGCGATCGGCGGCTGTGCCGACCGGGACTGCGCGAAATGCGGGGAGGGGTGCCCCCACCTTCTCCCGGGGACTGGGGACTACCTCGCGCTTCTGGCCGGAGTCTCCCGCGTGGAGGGGGTGAAACAGGTGCGTGTCTCCTCCGGCCTGCGGGTCGATCCGGTGATCTGCGACGGCGAATTTCTCGACGCATTCTTCCCCTACATCCCGGGTCAGCTCAAGATCGGCCTCGAATCAGGGTCGGACCATGTGCTCCGGATCATGCACAAACCCCCGACCCGGTATTTCACGCAGTTCCTCTCGAAATTTTCCGAGATCGCGAGAAGGCGGGGGATGAAGAGATATCCGAATCCTTACCTCATCGTCGGCCACCCGGGGGAGGGGGAGGGGGAGCTCGGGCAGACCATCAGGTACCTCGAGGAACAGGGACTCTCCGGGCACCAGTTCCAGATCTTCACCCCGACACCGCTCACCCGTGCCACCGCCATCTACTATCTCGGCTATGATCCCTGCACCGGCGATGCAATCGAAGTGGAACGCGACCTCCGCGTACTGGAGGAGCGAAAAGCGCGGCTTATCACTCGTGATAGAGGACGGAGAAGAGATCGGCGATCGAGTCAATGGTATGATCGGGCCTGATTGCCGGATCGATTTGCCCGGCCCGGTATTTTCCTGTCCTTACCAGCACCGCCCTCATCCCTGCCTCCTGCGCCCCCCTGATATCGGTGAAAAGATCGTCACCCACCATCAGCGCATCCCCCGGAGCGATGCCCATATCTTCAAGTGCTGTTGAGAAAAAGCGGGGGGCGGGCTTGCCGACCAACATTGCCCTGCGCCCGGTTGCATATTCGAGTCCTGCGACGAAGGGGCCCGCAGAGAGGGAGAGACCGTCTGCAGCCATCCAGTAGCGGTCCTTCTCAAGGGCGATCATCTCTGCCCCGCCCAGTATCATGCGGAATGCCCGGTTCATCGAGGCGTAGGTGAAGGCATCGCCTGCGTCCCCGATCACCACCGAGTCTGCCTGCCCTTCTCCCCCCTCGAGATTCTCCGGAAGGTCGGAGATCACGTCTTCTGCAACCAGCATCAGGCAGCGGGTGCTGCCCGCTTCCTCCAGCAGGTGCGCAGCAGCCCTGGCAGGAGTGAAGATATACTCCTCCGGCACCAGGATGCCCATCGCCGCAAGCCGGGCCGCGATCGTCGCCCTGCAGGAACGGGTGGTATTCGAGACGCACCGGAACGGGATCTCTTCCTCTTTGAGCCAGGATACCGCTTCTGCAGCGCCTGCAACCGGGGTTCCGCCGACATGGAGCACCCCGTCGATATCGAGGAGGACCCCGCGGACGATCATCCTCAGTACCGGAGGTACCGCCCGACCTCCCACGGGTGCACGGCGGTGCGGAAATCATCCCACTCGATCTGGGCACTCCGTGAGAGGTCCTCGATCACGTGCGACCCGAGCGCCTTGCAGAGGAGCTCGTCCTCAAGGAGGGCGCTATTCGCGGTGATGAGGTCGCCGGGCAGGGTATCGATGCCGATCGCGGACCGCTCCTCCGCGGAGAGCTCAAAAATATTGATATCCGTGCTCGGGGGCGGGCTCATATCCTTCCTGATCCCTTCGAGCCCGGCGGCAAGGACCGCGGCAAAGGTCAGGTACGGGTTGCAGCTCGGGTCAGGGCTCCTGATCTCGATCCGGGTGCTGTTTCCACGGGGAGCAGGGACCCTGATGAGGGCGGTGCGGTTCGATGCACTCCAGCTGATGTATACCGGCGCCTCATACCCGGGCACCAGCCGCTTGTACGAGTTGATGGTGGGATTGGCAAGGCGGGTGATCCCCCTGATATGGGCAAGGACCCCGGCAATGAACTGCATGGCCGTTTTGGAGAGCTGCATGGGTGCGTCCGGGTCAAAGAACGCGTTCTTCCCGTCCTTAAAGAGCGATGCATTGGTGTGCATCCCGCTCCCGTTGATCCCGTAGATCGGCTTTGCCATGAAGGTCGCATGCAGGCCGTTCATGAGTGCGATCGTCTTGACCGCGAACTTGAAGGTGATCGTATTGTCGGCCGTGGTCAGCGCATCACCGTACTTGAAGTCGATCTCGTGCTGGCTCTCCGCGACCTCATGGTGGGAGGCCTCGATATCAAAGCCCATCTCGGAGAGGGCAAGCACGATCTGACGCCTGACGTCCTCGGCAAGGTCGGTCGGGGCGAGGTCGAAGTAGCCTCCAGTGTCCTGGAAGACCGTGGAGGGCTTGCCGTCGAGGAGCTTGAAAAGGAAAAATTCGAGTTCGGGGCCGGTGTTGAAGATATACCCCATTTTAGCGGCTTCTGCCGCCGTCCGCTTGAGGATAAAGCGCGGGTCGCCTTCGAAGGGCCTGCCGCTGGGGAGATGGACATCACAGATAAACCGGGCGACCCCCGCGTTCCCGGCTCTCCAGGGGAGGACCCGGTAGGTGGAGGGGTCCGGCCTGAGCACCATGTCAGACTCCTCGATCCGTGCAAAGCCCTCAATCGAGGAGCCGTCAAAGGATATCCCCTCGGTGAGGGCTTTTTCTGTCTGTTTCACTGGGATTGCGACATTTTTTGGGTGTCCCTGGATGTCAGAGAACTGGAGACGGATGAACTTGGGATCGTCCCTCTCGATCTGCTCAAGGATCCTGGTGATCTCATCAGTGGACATACTGATATCAGGTCACGCGCGAAGGGACTTAATAACTGCTTTTTATGGGATTCATGCAGCGGTTCGGAATGAAAAGAGACGTCGGATCTGGGGTCTGCACAGAGGAGAGAGCTCTCACACCGCACCCGCGCCTGGGGACGGGCGATTAATGGTCCTGTGCGGCAATATGGGGCGCTTCCCCTGCCAGCGGATCACCGAACTTTCTCAGGCCACCTGCCACCGCCCGCCGGACTTCCGGCGCAGGATCCCTGAGTGCGGCAACAAGATGCCCGGCGGACGCTTCTGTCTTGATCCTTGCAATCGCGATGGCTGCCTCGCGCCGCACCGCTGCATCGCGATCTCCGCTGAGCATGGGACCAAGGAACTGCAGGCACGCCTCTGACCTGAGGACCCCCAGTGCACGTGCGGCATGCTGCCGGATACGCGCATCAGGGTGGACGGCAGCGAAAGAGAGTTCGGCAGGGTCCGGAAGGATTCCGGCTCTATCCAGCGCTCTCATCGCCTCGGGAATGAACCATGGCTCGAGGGATAGCGACCGGATAAGGGCTGCGAGGGCTTCAAACGACTGCAAATGGCCAAGGCCGACTGCAACCGCATCCCTGAGGTACCATTTCTCCTCTTTCACCGCAGCGATGAGCGCAAAGACCTCTTCTGGGCCCTTTATGTGACCGATAGAAGCCACCGCATCACTCCGCGTCCGCCATTCCCTGCTTTTCAGTTCCTGCAGCAATCTCTTCGTCATAGCCATTGAACGCCACCGATCAGGATCTGCCGGGGGAGGGATCTTCCCCCGGCATGCAAGCAGAGAGGATGCGAGATCACCGGCATCCCCCCGTGTTCTTCGGGCTAGGCCCCACCCAAGCAGGGCACGATGCCCCTGTTTCTTGTCCTGCTCGGGTTTCCTTAAAAACCGTCATCGCAGCCATTAATCGGCCGAGATCTCCTCGATGCGCACCTTGGCCACCATATCAAGGGGATAGACGAATATCTTCCCGTCCCCGATCTTTCCCGTCCATGCCGCTTCGCGGATGATCTGAACCACTGTCTCTGCAAAGGTGTCCCTGACCGCGAGCTCGATCTTCAACTTGGGCAGCAGGTCCACGGTCATCTTTCCGCCGCGGTAAGGGAGGGAAAGCCCTTTCTGCTCCCCCCTGCCCCGCACGTCGCTCACGGTCATGGCAGCAAAGCCCTTCTCTTCCAGCGCCCGCTTGACGTGGTCGAACTTTTCGGGCCGGATGATTGCAGTTACCATCTTCATTCCATCTCACCTACACCACCGAGCTCTCCCCGTGCTGGGAGATGTCCAGGCCCACGTACTCTTCCTCCTCGCTCACCCGGAGGCCCATAGTGCGGTCGACGAGCAGGGCAAGGAGCACAGTCATGCCGAACGCATAGCCCATTGCGACTCCTGCATCCAGAACCTGAATACCGAACTGGTAGAAGTTCCCGTAGATCAGACCGTCCACACCGCCGATGGCGGCAGTGGCAAATATCCCGGTCGCCACTGCACCCCAGAGACCCCCCATGCCGTGGATCGCCCATGCATCGAGGCTCTCATCGAGCCCTTTTCTGGTCCGGTACAGGAGCGCCGCGTAACAGATGAGCCCTGCCACGGCCCCGATGACGATCGAGGAGAGGACGTCCACAAACCCTGCCGCAGGAGTGATAGCTACCAGGCCCGCGATTGCACCGCTGATCAGCCCGACAGAGCTCGGTCTGCCCTTGATCCAGGACGCCGCGAGCCACGCGAGGGCTCCGGCCGCAGCGGAGGTATTGGTCACCACGAAGACGCTGGCCGCAAGTCCGTTAGCTCCCAATGCACTCCCCGCGTTGAACCCGAACCACCCGAACCAGAGCAGAGCGCCCCCGAGGAGGGTGAGGGGGATATTGTGGGGCTCCATGCTGTAACTTCCAAATCCACTCCGTTTCCCGATCACGAGGGCGAGGGCAAGGGCACCGAAGCCCGAGCTGATATGCACCACCGTCCCGCCCGCAAAGTCGAGTGCTCCCATGGCCGACGCCCAGCCGCCACCCCATGCCCAGTGGGCAAGGGGGTCATATACGAGGGTGGTCCAGAGGAGCGCAAGCACCACGAACGAGCTGAGCTTTATCCGTTCTGCAACCCCAGATGTGAGGATTGCAAGCGTGATGGCGGCAAAGACCAGCTGGAACGCCATGAAGAGGAGATCGGGGATCCCTTCACCGGTCATCCCCACCCCCTGCAGCGCCAGATAGTCAAGCCCCCCGATCAATCCGAAGAGGTCGGACCCGAATGCGAGGCTGTACCCCCCCAGCACCCACTGGAGACTGACCAGTGCGAACGCGATGAACGAGAGGAATATCATGGAGATGATGTTCTTTCGCCGCACGAGGCCCCCGTAGAAGAGGCCCACGCCCGGAGTCATCAGCATCACAAGGGCGGTCGCAATCAGGACAAAGGCGGTATCACCGCTGTCAATCGGCATCTTGCATCACCTGCCCTTCGGGGGAATGGCCATATGTCGCACTCCAGAATGTACGGAAGAGACCGATACTCGCCGGAGAGGACACTTCCACGGATGTGTCAGGATCGCCGCTCGCAACGGGGAGCTCGTGGATGAGGATCGCACGGGACGGTCCTGAGGGGAGTTTGGGGGCCGTGGTCCCCCCGCCATATAGAAGGAATTTATCTTCTACCATATTTAAATCATACCATCCAAAAATTTTTTAATACTGGCCAAGGTACCGGTCAAGCTCCCACGGGTGGACGGCGGTCCGGAAAGAGTCGATCTCCAGCATCGCCATCCGGTGGAGGTTCTCGACCACATGCGGGCCCAGTGCCTCGCAGATGACCGGATCTTCACGGAAGTAGCAGTCTGCAGTGGCAAGGTCGCCCGGGAGCGTCTCGATGCCCAACGCCTCGCTCTCCTCTGCCGAGAGACGGAAGATGTTCCGGTCGATGCTCACCGGCGGCTCGATCCTGTTCTTCACCCCATCGAGACCAGCCGCAAGGACTGCGGCAAAGGTCAGGTACGGGTTGCACGTCGGATCAGGGCTGCGGAACTCGACGCGGGTGCTCTTTCCGCGTGCAGAGGGCACCCGGATGAGCGCGCTCCGGTTGGCCGCGCTCCAGCTGATGTAGACCGGCGCCTCGTATCCGGGCACCAGCCGCTTGTACGAGTTGATGGTGGGGTTTGCGATCCTGGTAATCGCCTTCACATGCCTGAGCACGCCACCGATGAAATGGAGGGCTGTATCCGAGAGCTGCATGGGGGCATCCGGGTCATAGAACGCGTTCTCTCCGTCCTTTGAGAGGGAGCAGTTCGTGTGCATCCCGCTCCCGTTGATCCCGTAAATCGGTTTTGCCATGAAGGTCGCGTGCAGGCCGTTCATGAGCGCGATGGTCTTGACCGCGAACTTGAAGGTGATCGTGTTGTCGGCCGTGGTGAGCGCATCGCCGTACTTGAAGTCGATCTCGTGCTGGCTCTCCGCGACCTCGTGGTGAGAGGCCTCGATCTCAAAACCCATCTGGGTGAGGGCGAGGATGATGTCCCTCCGCACATTCTCTGCAAGGTCAGTGGGGG
>JAVVFN010000001.1:0-37165 GCA_032250645.1 Methanomicrobiaceae archaeon
GCGGGGTGATCGGGGAGCACTGGACCGGAAGCGCGCGGGATCACAACAATGCTGTCTACCTCACCATCTCCACCGGCATTGGCGGCGGGGTCATGGTCGACGGCCGCCCCATCTTTGGGAGGGGAGGGAATGCAGGAGAAATCGGGCATCTCTTTGTGGATGACAGCTATCACCTGCGCTGCCGCTGCGGAGAGACCGGACACTGGGAGGCCTATGCGGCAGGGGGAAGTCTGCCGAAGTTCTATGCGATCTTTTGCAGCGCGAACGGGTATCCGGTACCGGAGAGGCGGGCGGTGAATACAGAGGAAATATTTGAGGCGGCAGCTGGAGGAGATCGCGCGGTGCTGGCATTCATGGATATGCTGGGGAAGATCAATGCACGCGGAGTATCTGATGTGGTGGTGGCATTTGATCCAGAGATCATCATCCTTGACGGAGGGGTGGGCCGGAACCAGAGTGAGAGGATCATCAGTTCTCTCTCCCCCTATCTTGACGAGTATCTCAACCCTCCTCCCATCAGACGGACAGTGCTTGATGGCAACGCGCCGCTTCTCGGGGCTGCAAGGTCTGTATTCGAGGCATTCGGCCGCTCGAACCAAAGGTTCTTAAGTCTTCCCCCGTGAGTTGTACTCCGGTGACCATTTGGCCTTGGATCAGGAGGACGCACTGACAGACCAGGAATACTATGAGGCGATCACAGAGATAGGGAACCGGATCAGAGAAGGGGTGATCGCCGCGCTGTCCCACGCCGGACCTGAGGAAAGCAGCAGGGCAGAGGCCGCCATTGAGGAGCTTTTAGCGTTCGGTTCGATTAGCGACCTTTTCTGCGCCCTCCAGCACGCCGAACCCCTCCGAAAGGAACGTGCAGTCCGTGTCCTCAAAAATTTTCAGGACCATGTGATCCTCCCTCTCCTTGCGCTGGTGGAGGAGAGTGAGGAGGTCCGCACGGAGATCGACCGGCTCTTTGCGCCCTACGTGGGAGATGCGCTCGATCCCCTCATCAAAGCCTTAAAAGCGGGAAATGGGGTGGAAGACGCGACCATCAACCTCTTTGTCCAGGGAATGCTGCATGGGACCCGCGAGTCACGGATCCATGCCGCCCAGACGCTGGCCCAGATGGGCGAGGTGGCAGTGCCCTCCCTGATCAGGATCCTCCGCGATGCCCCGACCGATGAGAAATTCCTTGCAGGAGGGACCCTGATGATCATCGGGCCGGCAGCGGCCCAGCCCCTTGTCGCGGTCCTCCAGGAAGGGGAAGAGGAAGCAAAAGAGATCGCAGCCCGGACACTGGTCCAGCTGGGGTCCGATGCGATCGGGCCCGTGATCGGGGGGCCCTGGAGGCATGACCCTGATTATCGCTTCTTCGCGGTGATCATTCTTGCCCAGATCGGGGGCCCGGCAATTGATCCTCTCATCAGCGAGGTGAGGCGAGACGGCCCTGAGATGGAGACCTTCGCAGGGAGTGTCCTCCTCACGATGGAAGAGTCTGCTGCCTCCTTCCTCCTTCCTATTCTTCGAGATCCCGATCCTGCTGTGAGGGACTTTGTGGGGAATGTTCTCATCCAGATGGGGAAGGCAGCGGTGGACCCGCTCATGCAGGAATTCTTCGATCCCCGGGCTTCTGAAGAGGACCAGATCTTCATCTCGATGCTGCTCTCTGAGATGGGGAGCTGTGCGGTCGAGCCCCTGGTCAGAATCCTCCGGGAAGGGACCAGGGAGGAGAAGATCATTGCCTGTTATGCCCTCTCCCAGGTGGGAACCCCGGCAAAGATCCCCCTTGAGAGGCTTGGCGAAGCGCAAAAGGATCTTTCGGACTTCACCAGATACGCACTGCGCAGGATCGAGGAGCATGAGAAGAGGGAGGGCTAATATCCCTTCATCTCGACCAGATCCCATTTTTTCATTGCCGAGCCCAGCAGGTACAGGGCTGCCGGGATAAGGAGGAGCGCTGCCAACACCTGCAGCGGACTTCCCAGAGAGATAAAGATGAGTACGAGCAGGACCGGCCCTATCGCAGCGAAATAGAGGAAAAATACCCGCACGTCATAGAGCATGACATTGGGCTGGAGCCCGGTGAGCCGGACGGTGACGCCGAGCGCATAAAAGGAGACCGAGAAGAACGCGATCATTGCAGGGAGGAGTGAGGAGGTCGTTTTCGAGAAGAGAGAAAGCAGGATCAGCATGACTGCCGGGAGACTCGAGAGGAGGAGATAGCTCTCCAGTTTACTCCTGAGGATCTCCGATGTCCTGACCGGGAGAAATGCGTATGCGCTGAGGCTGTCGAACTCACAGAGCCAGTTGAACATGGAGGAAGCAATGATTCCGAGCAGGATGGCGAAGATGATCAGCACGTCCACCCCCGGGATGAACCTGAGCAGGACGGAGAAGAAGATCCAGATCAGGACAACGGGAAATATGAAGGAGAAGATGATCTTCCCGAGTCCGCCCTCGCTCCGGTGAAGATCGATTGCGTCCTTGGCCACGAGATGCGGGGAGGAGAGCCAGGAGAGTCTCCGGGTAAGGATCAATAGAAGCGCAGGATAGTGTTTTGCATCTTCCGGGTAGTCGGTGACCAGGAAGAGGATCGAGACGGCGGAGGGGGCGATGATGAGAAGCAGGGAGGCGAGGAGCGGGGCAGGAGCGGGGTCGAGGAAGAATGCGACCGGCGGGAGCATGGCACTGAGCGGGATCGCCTGCACCCGGGTGAGAAACAGGGCGAGGATCGCGGCTCCTGCAAGGGCGGCTGCAAATAATCCCCTGCTCCGGGCATAGATGGTGGAGAAGAGGAAGACCATCGCAAGGCCGATCAGGAAGGCAAGGGATACCGTGAGCAGGAGCAGGAGGACAACTTGCGGATCAACCTCCAGAAATGGGGAGGCGAGCCCGAATCCTGCCACAAACGGGATGATCCAGAGGAAAAAGTAATAGATGATATCCTTGATGAAGAAATTGAAGAAGATATTCCGCTCGGTCACCGGGAGGGTGCGGGAAGAGTATGCGAGCAGGCTCGCCTGTCCGAACCTGCGGTTCATGAACTCTCTCCCCATGATCCCGAACGAGCCCACCATTACCCCGATCAACGAAAAGAGCCCGTGGAGCAGAAGGGCGATCTGCGCGGCAGGAACGATCGAGAGAAAGAGCGGGAGGATGAACGATCCCATCCACGCAAACCCGAGAACGAGGAGGGGGAAGAGGGCAAAGCCCACCGTCCCGAAGATCGTCGCATGGATCCGCCATTCCTCCCTGATCATCGGCACCAGCAGTGTGAACATCCGGATCACCTCTTCTGGTGGACGAGGGAGAGGAAGAAGGCCTCAAGGGACGTCTCCTTCGATCGGAGGTCGCCGATGGAACCGTCAAAGAGGATCGATCCCTGGTGGATGATGCCGACACGGGTGCAGATCTCTTCTGCGATCTCGAGGATATGCGTGGAGAGAAAGACAGTCCCGCCATCCTTCACGTAGTCCCCCAGAAAGTCCTTCACCTTCCGCTGCATGATCGGGTCAAGGTTGATGAGCGGCTCGTCGATGAACACGAGCTTTGGCTGGTGGAGAAATGCCTGTGCAAACATCAGCTTCTGCCGCGTCCCGCGGGAGAGATCCTTGCAGAGTACATCCTTCTTATCCTCGAACTCCAGAAACCGGAACCACCGGTCCCCGCCTCCATCCGCATCGGGGATGTTGCGGACCCTCGCCACGAACTGCAGGTACTCTTCTGCGGTGAGAAAGCTCGGAGGGGTCTCCTGCTCAGGGATGATGCCGACCCTCTCCCTGATCTCCACCGGGTGCTCCTCAATGGAAAGGCCGGTGACCCGAGCGGTCCCCCGGGTCGGCCTGATCTGCCCGGTGAGCAGCCGGATCATGGTGGTCTTTCCGGAGCCGTTCGGACCCAGAAGGCCGAACAGCTCTCCTTTTGCAATATTGAGCGTGATATCACGCACGGCAGTGACGGCGTCGTATTCCTTGGTAAGATGTGAGATCTCGACGATGGGCAGGATATTATTACCTCCTTCATTGCGAGAGAATGTCACGAGTTTTCCAGAAGGGAGGTTGATTTTGGATTTACAATATCATTTTGTTTCTTTGAGGTACCGGGTTAGAGATATGCGGACTGGATCTCCACCACTTCCGCACTGTCCTCTGCGGCCGCATACTCCCGGAGGGGATCACGGTTCACTTCCAAAAAACGCAGTCCCCAGGAAAATCGTGATAGGATCTCTGTTGCCTGCGTCTCTTCTCCTGTGATGAAGAGGGCGGCGGCAAATGCCTCCACGGAGGTGAGCCGCAGGGGCCTCCCGAAGTTCACCGGGTTGGCAGCAACAAGGAACGGGAGCGCACGCCGGTGACGCAATCTCTCTCTCGGGATGCGCTCAAGCACTTCCCAGGAGCAGTCGAGGGCGGTGATCGAAGGGAGAGATCGGTCCTGCGGGGAGAGGGCCTTTGTTGCGGTGGGGTCAAGGAGGAGGGTGCTGGGGGGTATCCTGGAGAGAGAGCGGAGGATGGTGACCAGTCCGTCCCTGGCGAGCCGGCGGGCAGTGCACTTCCGGGGGTCACAGGAATTGTCTCGATAGGCATAGAGGGGCTTCATCGAAAGGACCAGTGTGATCGTGGGTTCGTGGGCCGCCAAAATAAATTATTGCCCCTGATCATGAGCCTCCTTTTGCACCGGCTCTCTCGTTCTTTGTGGAGGGGAATTCCTTCACTTTCGCTCCTTCCAGAGAATAGCTCAAATGGGAGGGGCAGCTAACCATCTCTGGTGAAGGATCCGGATACGATATTCCATTCTTATACCGATCACAGGCCCGGCCCCGGATACGTCCTGGCCTGCCCCTGCATCGAGGACCCCTCGCTCAGGGCACGCGGGATCACCCGCAAAGAGGACCGTTCCCTGTTTGCGCTGGCAATGGAACGGTGCAGCCGGTTCGGGGTAGAGATGGTCTTCCTGCGTTGCCTTGAGACCGAGTACTGCGGGTGGGAGAGGGAACCGGCCGGTTTTCTTGAGAGGCTGGATACCGCCGAATTCTCCCGGCTGATGGACGAACACGAAAGAGAGGTGCGGGAATTGGTCGCGGCTCGGGGGCCGCCGATGCTGATGATAGGGGTGGATGCCTCCCCGACCTGCGGCGTGAACGCCACCCACCGCGGGAAAGAGAGGGAGAGGGGAAGAGGAGCATTCTTCTCGAGATTTTCCGATATTCCGGCGATGGACGTGGCAGATTTTGCTCGATTTCGTGTGTACTTCGCCGCACCCCTCTTCTCCGAGGCAGAGCGGGATTTCAACCGGAAAGTTGCAGCTCTCCTCTCTGATCACCTCTTCACGGTCTATCTCCCGCAGGAATTTGGCGATACCCGCCACATGCGGCATGCACAGGAACATGCCGCCGTCTTCTCCCGCCATATCGCCGCACTGGATGCCGCAGATATCATCGTTGCGGTGGTGGACGGGGCAGACGCCGATTCGGGGACTGCCTGGGAGATGGGATATGCGTCTGCCAGCGGAAAAAAGGTCATCTCTCTCCGTACTGACTTTCGATCGGTCGGAGAGCACGAACGGGTCAACCTGATGCTCGAGCAGTCTTCAGTGGTGGTCGGGGATCTCCAGGAACTCCTGCGCATCCTCCCCTCTCCCCGTATCTGATCTCCTTGGTGAAAAGTGGATCAGGTCCCGCGGGGAAACGTGAACCTGAATGCCGCGCCATGCTCGGGATGACCGGCGATCCTGTCAGAGACGGCAATGAACCCGCCATATCGTTTCACCAGCATCCGGACGATGTAGAGGCCCAATCCTTTCCCGCTCTTTTTACTCTCGCCGCGCCCAAAACGCTCGAATATTTTATTCTTCTCTGCGTCCGATATCCCGGGCCCCGTATCTTCCACCGTCACCTCGATCAGGTCACCTGCAGGCTGGACCCTCAGGAAAATCTCCACCTCGTCTCCCCCATACTTGATGCTGTTTCCGACCAGGTTGGCAAAGATCTCGTGAACCAGATCATCTGCCATGACCTTATACCCGGTGGGGGTGTAATGGATGCGGACGCCAGGGTGCTGCGCAATCTCCCGCAGGATCAGGTCATCAAGATCCATGGACTTTAGGACCGGTCTCTCCTCGTGGAGCCTCCGGATGGTGGAGACGTGCTCGGTGATCTCGACAGTCCGGCGCACGCTCTCCATCAGCTTATCCGCAAACTCGCGGGGCTCGCCTTCCAGCATCTCCCTGAGCATGTCGGCATACATGATGGAGACGGTGGTGGCGTTCTTGATATCATGGGACATGATGTCGAGGTACAGGTTTGCCTTCTCGTAGCTGTCCTTGAGGGCCTGCTGGAGCAGCATCTTGTCGATCGCAGCCCCGAATTCCCTCCCAATAGCCTCCAGGGTCCGGGATTCAAATTCCTGGAGCGACCTGCCATCTGAAACGAGGACCATCCCTCCCACTGGAGTATTTCCCGCCTTCAGCGGTATCCAGTTGATCACTCCTTCCGAATCGAGCACTTCGCATACACGCTCCCCGTTCACGAAGATCCTCCCGAAGAGGGCATGATCAGGCCTCAGGACGGGGGGGAGCGGGATCCCGTCTTCCTCCTCTCCCACGATGCACCTCCTCTCCGCATACCCGGCATCAGGGTTGAGCAAGTAGACCGCACCTCTCTTTGCGTGGATGTGAAAGAGGGTCTTTTCAAGGATAGTCGCGGTAAGCGCCTCGATGGACGATGCATTTCCCGCAGATGTGATGACCTCATTGATGATGGAGAGCTGACGGTTCCGGTCCGAGATATCGATCTCCCTGTTCTTCTGCGCAATCGCGTTTCCAATGGAATCGGTCACGGTCTTGAGGGCCTCGATCTCCGCATTTGCCCACTCTCGTTCATTCCGGCAGGAGTCAAACCCGATATACCCCCAGCACCGTTCCTGCACGAAGATAGGGATGATGGCGAATGTGCGGATATGAAAGCCTGCAAAGGCGATTGCTTCGTTGGGGGGGAGCTTTGCAGTTGTTCCCACGAGGATATGACCGAGAGCAAGCGCGGATTTCCACGGGGCCAGATCCTCCCGTGACCAGAGGGTGATGGAGGCGGGGTGGGCATCTGAGGCAGAATATTCGGCCCCGGAGATCCATTCCCAGTAGCGCGGGGCAGTCGCCTCTTCCATGATATAGACCCTGTCGACACCGGTACCGGGCCCGAGGGTGTCCAGTACCTCCCCGATCGCCTCTTCCCAGTCGGCACTCTTGAGAAGCGTCCCTGAGGCCCTCATCACGGATTCAAAAAGCCCGTCCCTCCGGGCCAGCGTATCCTCCATGCCCCGCAGTTCGGTGGCTGCAGCGATCATCTCCCCTGCGACCCTGAGAAGCGGGAGGGCGGCCGAAACAGTCCTGCTGTCGGCAGATTCGAAACTGAGAAAGCCCTTCATCGAAGAACCGAGCACCGGCACCACCACCGTCTCTTCCTCATGCCCCGGGTGCAGTGTGTGCACGGCACCGATCTTCCGCATCCGTTCTGCCGTCCACGAAAAATCGAACATTGCAACGCCAGGAGGGAGGGTCGAGGGATGTGCCGAGTCACTGGACCACGCCAGCTCCCTTCGCGAACCTGCGTCACCCTCTCCTGAAAGAAAGAGCCTGCAACGGGACGACCCGGTCCTCCTGGCCAGTTCCTCGACGATCTCCTGTACCCTCTCCCCGAGCGGCCCGGTCACGCCTGAGAGTATGGAACCCGATATGGTGGTTATCAGGCCTTCGATGGCATTCTTTCTTCCCAGCGCATACTCCTTCCCGGAGATCTCCCTGAATGCGAAGACCCTCCCCTCCCCTTCAGAACCGGTCTGGAGGGGGGATGCAGATATCTCCACCCATCGCTCTTCCGGGCCCGGAGTTTTAAGCGGAGCGATGATGGGCCCTCCTCCGGAGAGGAGCAGGTCCAGCTGCTCTTCCGGGATCTCCGGGACCAGGGACCTGATCAGGAATCGTAAAGAAGCCCCTTCGAGCTTGCGTCCGTCCTCACCGCTCAACTGCTCCATCGCCCGGTTGATCCAGCATACTGTCCCTTCGGCAGATGACCCCAGCATGGGGATGCCAAGCTTCTCGCAGTACTGGAACAGCGCAGAACGTTCATCATGGTCGCGGCGGAAAGGCTCTTCTGACAAACCAGCGTCTCCGTAAATATATAGCTGGTATTTCAGCGGGCCTCCTCTTATATATATTCTTTTTCAGGACCGACAATCGGGCAAATGCTCTCTTGCACGGAAGAATAGCAGGAAGAAAAGATAGGGCAAGCCCCTCCGGATGTATTCGAGGTGTTTTCACATGGAGGGGTGGTAGAGGTCATATCAGCCGGGAGAGGCACTGCCCGTTCTCCTGACGCAGAGGGTCCGGATTGCGTGTGTGTGTGAAACCATGGATCTCCGGTCTTCGTTTCCCCTTCGAAGGCCTTGGAGAGTTGTGTATGCCAACCCTTTCTGCAGCCCCAGTATCCCTGAGGTACGCAGATACGTTATCCAGAGTAATATATAAATATTACTCTCAATGCCATGCATTGAAATAAGCAATAAACTGTGCACCAAACGAAATCGATATCTGTACCCGTGGTGTAAATCTTTATGATGGAGTTCCCGGATGAGGTGGAAGGGATCCTTGCTCTTCTCAGCGAAAACCCGAAAGGACTGGCGGTCTCCGATATCGCTGCACATCTCGGGATGAACCGCAATACCGCGGCACGCTACCTTGACATGCTGCAGATCTCCGGCCAGGCAGAGATGCGCACCTATGGTCGGGCGAAGGTCTATTATCCCTCCCGGCGTGTTCCCATCTCCGCAATGCTGGATTTTTCTTCCGATCTCGTGGCGGTGCTGGACCGCGACCTGAACGTGGTCCAGGTCAATGACGCGATCTGCAGCTTTTCCGGAGCCGATCCAGAGGCGATCATCGGGAAAAGCCTCAGCTCTTCTCCGCTGGGTATCTTCGATCACCCCCTGATCAGGGCAAAGATTTGTGAGGGGATCGCAGGCGAGGAGTACGTCAAGGAGCTTGAAATCCGCCGGGGGTTGGAAGACCTTTTTTTCAGGTTCAAGGTCATTCCGATGGTCTTCAATGACGGAACCCCGGGCGTGACACTCCTCCTTGAGGACGTCACCCAGGACCACCGCTCCCTTGAGGCAATCACGAAGAGCGAACTGCTCTTCCGCACACTGGTGGAAGAGATCAATGATATTATCTGGAATATCGATGAGGAAGGAGTCATCACCTACGTCAGTCCCCCCTTGCACCGGGTGCTCGGATATGACCCGGACGAGGTGATCGGGCGTCCGATCGCTGCCCTCCTCGGCCCCGAAGATGCTGCTGCCATCCGGACGAGGCTTGCCGCACCGGCCCCGTTCGCACTGGAGGAGTTCGTGGCGTCACACAGGGAGGAGGGCGAAGTCATTCTGGAATCGAGCGGAACTCCGGTACATGATGACCTCGGAGAGTTCACCGGTTTCCGGATCGTCTCCCGGGACGTCACCGACCGCAACGCGGCGGAGCGAAGAATCCGGCAGTGGAAATCATTCCTTTTCTCCATCGTGGAGAACATCCCTGCAAAGGTTCTCGTCAAGGAAGTGTCTTCAGGGAAGTACGTCTTCTTCAATCGCTCCGCGGAAAAGTTCTTTGGAAGGCCAAAATCCGAGATTATGAACGCGAAGGATGCAGATCTCTTCTCCCCGGGCCTCCTCCCTCTCCTCGGGAGAGGGGATGATGCGGTGATCGCCTCGCTTTCCACCTTTGAAGAAGCAGGAATCCCGGTCATCACCAGGGAGGGCACCGAGCGTATCCTGCGGATCAGGAAACTTCCCATCTTCTCTGCATCAAAGAACCTGAAGTACATCCTCACCATCGGGGAGGATATCACTGAAAGGAGACGTGCAGAAGAGGAGATGCGGAAGGAACGTGACCTTGCCCAGAGTTACCTTGACGTGGCCGCGGTGATGATCACCGTGGTGGACAGGGACGGCATTATCGTGAAGGTAAACAGAAAGGGGTGCGAGATCCTCGGGTACGAGGAGGGCGAGCTGGAGGGATGTGACTGGTTCACAGTGATCGCCGCACCGGAGCTGAAAGGGCAGTTTATCGAGGTCATGAAGGGAACCTGCCTACCCCCCTCCCTTGAGGTCGGCCGTATCCGGCGGAAGGACGGCACAGAAAAGGAGGTCCTCTGGCGCAATGCACTTCTCCGGGATGCCGAAGGGAGGATCACCGCGCTGGTCGCGTCCGGAGAGGAGGTAGGCCAGGATCAGGGCGCACGAGATGGTGGCGTGTACCGCCGGACATCTCCGTAGACCTGCAGCCTTCCGTCCATGAAATTGGAGACCGCACCGTGCCCTCCGCAGACCAGGAACGGCCGTGATGTTTCTGTGGATGAAACGGAGGCAAGATGGGTGAGCATCTGCCGCTCAGTCCGTGCCAGCTCGCTGTCCACATTGACCGAGGTGACCAGAAAGTCGGCAAGCGAGTTGTAGTCCTTTCTCTCCGCCGAGAAGCTGGCAAAATTCATCAGGCTGTCGGCCGAGAACAGGAGACCTGTCTCAGGGGCATAGAGAAAGATCTGGCCGTACAGGTGTCCCCCGAAGCTCCCGAGCACCTCGAAGTGGATCCCGCCCAGGGTCAGACGCTCCAGGACCGGAAATTCTCCTCTCTCTCCATCCCCTTCCTCGGGGATGAGGATATACTGCTCCGGGGGGGTGAACCGGGAGAAGAGGTTGATCATGGTGGTGTAAACCTCTTCAAGGATCGAGTCCTCGCTCCGGGAACCATAGGCGCGGTTTGCTTCCCTGATGATGGAGAGGGTACCGGGGTGCATCATCGCAGGGACGCCGAAGAGACCGCCGGCACCGCAGTGATCGGCATCTGCGTGGGTGATGACGATGCGGGCGATCCCCTTCTCCCGTAGCCCGAGCTGGCCCAGCATATCCACGATGTCCGGGTAATAGATGCCGTACCCCGTGTCGATCAGCACCTGTTCTTCAGGGCTGTCGATCAGGAAGATATTGCCCCCGCAGGGGGGCTGGAAGCAGTACAGGCGGGCATCTCCCGGGAGCGGGATCTGCTGGATGTCCGCATAGAATCCCTCCCGGATGGTGGTATGAAGCGTCTTTCCGGTCTCAAAGATACTCCGGAAGACAGTCTTCGGGTCCTTCCCCCGGCTGGCAAGCTCCTGCACGATGTGGTTTATGTCATGGAGAAAGGAGAGGAGGAACGCGTCCTCTGCCTCACCGATGAGAGGGCGGATCTTCTGGGCGAACCGAAGATAGAAGACAGTATTGTCAAGCCGATCCCCGGTGGTGTCGTATTCAAGGATTTCGAGACGGTACCGCGACTTGAGGGTATTGAGAAGGGCATTTGCGACCGAACTCTCGGCCACGTCGAGGCTCATCGTCACCCGGTCAGGATGGATGCCCGAATCGTCGAAGTCGATATACGCGATATTTGCACCTGCATCCGTGGTGAAGCAGAGAAACTCGAAGAGCGCTCCTGTCTGGTGCGGGAGAAAGAGACGGAACTTCAGGAAACTTGGCGGCGCAAGGGACGTCTGGAGGTAGCCGATCTGCTCGAGATCTGAAGCCATCTTCCGGTATGCCGCCGGCTCGCACGTCACCTCAAAGAAGACAGTCTGCGGATCGATTCTACGATCAAAATTGATGCGGTTGATATTCCCGCCGTACCTGGTGATGATCTCTGCCGCCTGGTGGAGCGCTCCTGGCCGGTTCGGCATCTTGGCAACAAAAGAATGGATCTCCTGATCACGCACACCCATTTTTTTTGGTCTTATGCGTAATGGGTTTTCCTCCGCTCGAAAAAGGGGCAGAGGAGAAATGGGAACGGTAATATCGCCCTGAGTAAAAAAAAATATCAGGTTTATGAAACGGTTGATCGGAATCTTCACCGGTATCCTCCTCTTTTTTATCCTCCTCCTCTTTCCGGTGAACCCCGAGATCCTCCCTCCCGATGCCAAGGCGGTGGCTGCGACCACCCTGCTCATGGTGGTGTGGTGGGTCACGGAAGCGATCCCCATCCAGGCGACCGCGCTCCTCCCGCTCGCCATGTTTCCCACCCTCGGGGTGCTCAGCCCGATCGAGGCGGCCACCCCCTATGCGGACCGGATCATCTTCCTCTTCATGGGTGGTTTCCTCATCGCCATGTCGATGCAGAGATGGGGGCTGCATGAGCGGATTGCCCTCAATATCATCAAGGCATTCGGCACCAGCCCGCGGATGCTGATATTTGGGTTCATGGTGGCCACGGCATTCCTCTCCATGTGGATCTCGAACACGGCAACCGCGATGATGATGGTGCCCATCGCCATCGCCATCATCGCTACGATCCTCCCCGCTGCCGAGACGAACCTTGCACAGATGACCCCCGAGCAGAAGGACTTCTCCGAATGCCTCGTGATCTCCATCGCACACGCGGCGACCATCGGCGGTATCGCCACCATCATCGGTACTCCTCCAAACGGGATCTTTATCGCCCAGCTGGGGACCATCTTCCCCGATGCCCCGGCAGTCGATTTTTTTGCCTGGATGAAGTTTGGGGTCCCTCTTGCCTTCATCTTCCTCCCCGTCTCCTGGTTCTGGCTCACCTCCTGGCCATTCCGGAACATCCCGAAGAAGATCGAGCAGGGGAAGGAGGTGATCGAGGACCGCTTAAAAGCGCTCGGCCCGATGAGCCGGGGGGAGAGATGGACGCTGCTCGTCTTCGGGCTCACCGCGTTTGCCTGGATCTTCCGTACCGAAAAGGAGATCGGGGACCTGATCATCCCCGGCATCAACACCATCTTCCCGGGGGTTCACGACGCTACCATCGCGATCGCTGGGGCCCTCCTCCTCTTCCTTCTCCCGGTGAATGTGAAAGAGGGGGTCTTTACCATGAACTGGGAGTGGGCCCGCAAGATCCCGTGGGGGATCCTCATCCTCTTCGGCGGGGGGCTCTCCCTCTCCGCCGCCTTCATCGAGAGCGGGCTGGCATCGGTCTTTATGGACTATTTCGCGACCCTCCACTACCTCCCCATCATCGTCCTGATGCTCGTCGTCGGCATCTTCGTCTCGCTCCTCACGGAGGTCACCTCCAATACCGCCATCTCCTCGGTCATGATGCCCATCATGGCGGTCACTTCAGTCAGTATCGGAGTCCATCCCTTCATCCTCATGCTGACCGCGACGCTTGCTGCATCCCTCGCGTTCATGCTCCCCGTAGCAACCCCTCCAAACGCCGTTGCCTACGGGAGCGGCTATATCACCATGCGGGACATGATCCGGTCGGGCTATGTGCTGAATTTCATCGGGGTTACGCTCATCTCGATCCTCATGTTCAACCTGATCATGTGGGCGCTCGGGTTCGGGGTGGCCATCCCCGAATGGGCGCTCACGCCCCTCACCGGTCCGTGATCGAAAGGTCGGAGGCCCTCTCCACCACCACTTCCCGCTCTCCCCTGAACGTCTGGACAGTACCGATGGCCAGGACCGCGTCCCCCCTCGAGGGGATCTGATCTGGAAGTGCGGTGGCAGGTACGAAGACCCTCACTCCCCGCACCCGGAGAAGGAGGTGGCCGCCGCTTGCCGTGGTATGCCGTTCCTCCACCAGTCCTTCGATCGAGACGAGTTCCCCCTCGGAAGATTCCGGCGAATAGGGGCGGGCGAACGCTTCGCGTCCCTGCGATTCTATTAGGAGATGGGCGCACGCGATCGCGACGAGAATACTCGCAAGGAGGATGATGGCGGTGCGCTCCTGGGGTTCCATCGAGGAGATCTTGATCCTGAAGAACTAAATAGGCGATAGATTGATATGTTAACAGCGTTAACATTATCTCATGCACACAGCAAAGCTTCCTCCCTCATCCCGTAAGATCATGGGTCTCCTGGAGGGGGGCGAGCAGATGACTCACAAGGAACTCGTCCAGCAGAGCGAACTTGCGCCGCGTACTGTACGGTATGCGCTCAAGAAACTGAAGGAGCAGAACCTCATCATTGAGAAGTTCAACTTCAGGGACGCACGCCAGATCATCTATCAGCTCAGGCCGTTTCGGACTGAATTGAACGAGATCGCAAACAGCACTGCGTAATATCCGCCTGATCCCCTACAAGGCAGGGGATTTTTCGCATTCTCTTTCCTTCGGGATGGATGAGCGGAGGCTCCTGTACAGGAGCAATGGGGGCGTAAATTGCAACGAACATTGACTATTTAATATTCCAGCCCGAAAAAATGTGTTGACGACCGCATGACTGAAGCTTCCTGCGATATCATGGTATGCGACGCTCTTGCGCGGACTCTGCTCCCCCAGCTCCGGGCTGAGATGGTGCAGCGCCTCGTCTCGCACTATGGCGTAAGCCAGAGCGAGGTGGCAAAAAAACTCAATGTAAGCAGGGCAGCCATCTCACAGTATATGAGCAGGAAGCGGGGGGGGACCAGGATGCCGATCTCGGATGAGCTGGATATGATGATCGACCTGTGGGCACATGCGGTGATGTATGAAGACCAGGCCATCACACTCTGTGATATCTGCCGCTGTGCAAACAGGGAAGAAATTTCTACCTTCGATCTCTTCGGATATAAATAAGCAGCAGGACGATGATGATGCCTGCCGCGGCCGCGATCTTTTCCCCGTACCCCCCGATAGACCCTGAGGGCCGGACATCCCAGTCATCTTCGAAGACGGCAGTGTAATATTGCCCGACACCCGGATGCTCGATGATCACGCCGGCCTCCCGGTTGAAGCTTGGGGAATGTTCATTCCAGTTGATGCTGCTGACAAGGACCCATTTTCCGTCCACGATCACCCCCTTGTTATGAATCGATTCGACTCCCATCTCCTCGAGGGCAGCGACGCGTGCTTCCAGCGGGATCTGTTCGTTCCGTGCAATGTGATTTAAGTAGGTTGCCATCTCGTCGTTGTCCTCCTCCTCATAGATATTGAACCACGAAGCGTCAAGGAGCACCCGGACCACGACCCCCCGGCGCGAGGCATTGATTGCTGCGGCGACATAGGGATTTTGCATGCCTCCGGACCAGTTCCTGATATAGGCCTGCTCGATATCGACCGTCGATGCGGCCCCTTCTATGAGCTCCCGGACCAGGTCGCTCGTATCAGGAGAGAGTACAGGGGTCACTTCTGCCCCGGTAAATATCCGGGGTGCAAATTCCACCCGGTACGTGGATTCCGGGGTATGGGGTTTGGGTTCCCCTCCTCCCGGGAGAGGGACGATGTCGCCCCCGCCGCGGTCGTGGGCATAGACTCTGGAGAAGTATGCGGCCAGCTCCGGGTCTCTAAGGACCACCCCCCAACCCCTGTTCCCGGCATATCCGGCCGGTGGAAATCCGCTCTCCTTGAAGTTCTCACTGGTGACCAGTACGGTATCATCGTCGATCACCAGGTACTTGGCATGATTGAACCGGTACTTTGCATGCGCTTCTTCGGTGGTGGTCATCTGGTACATCCCCACCCCGGCTTCGGAGAGGATGCCAACAATATACTGCTCATCGGCAGCGATCCCACCCACGGGCCCACCTTCCAGGAGGACCTCTGTCTGTATCCCCCGCAGGGACGCACCCGCAAGAGACCGGGCAATCGCAGCATCGGTGAACTCGTATACATTGGCGAGGATCTCTCTCTCAGCCCCGTCAATTGCCTGCAGGATCACCTCCTGCGAGCAGTCCGGGGAGACGAAACAGGTCACGGTCACGTTCCCGAATGTCTCGGGGAAGAAGCGCGACTGACCGATGAAGAGAGGGCGCGGGTCCCAGACCCCGGACCGGAGAAGGTGTATCTGCCCTTCCCGCATCTCCACATCTCCGGGCCATGTCACCCGCTGGACGATCTCGGTCCCGAGGAGGATACTGAGCTCGTCCCCATCGTTCCGGAGCCGGAAGTTCCCGCCCCGGATCATGTCCGGGATCTCCGGATCGGTATCGTAGATCTCGTAATCGGGAAAATATCCATGGACTTTCACAAATGCGGTCCCTTCACGGGCGACGGTGATATCCCCCTTCATAGCGACCCCTCCCGGAAACCTGACGCTCCCTTCCCCGTCGGTGATCCGGATCCCGGAGAGGTCTCCTTCGCCGGTGAGCACGAAATACTCGTCCCCTTCCCCCGCAAGGTAGGTGTCCGGGCAGAATTCGGTAAGGACGACGCTGCCATGGACCGGAGAGGTAAAAATGAGGAGCAGAACAGCGATGGGGAGGAGCGAACGCATTCGAAGAGATTATGTGCCTGCCCGTTTTATAACCTCCCGATCTGTCCATGAGCCCTGATTCACGCACCGTTGTCTTGAAGATCGGAGGGAGCCTGTGGGATCAGGTGGCCGGGATCATCACCCTCGTGCAGGAATCGGGTCGTGAAATCCTCATTGTTCCCGGGGGAGGGCGAATCGCCGATGAAGTCCGCCGGCTCGCACTTCCTGACGACGCCTCCCACTGGA
The DNA here is from genome assembly GCA_032250645.1 of Methanomicrobiaceae archaeon. Classification (GTDB taxonomy): domain Archaea; phylum Halobacteriota; class Methanomicrobia; order Methanomicrobiales; family Methanomicrobiaceae; genus JAVVFN01. The sequence goes on from JAVVFN010000001.1 coordinate 16,443, forward strand.
TGGCTATCCTCGCCATGGAGTATTTCGGGTGGTACATCTCGTCCTTCGGACCGGTACCGGTCAGGACCGTCCGACGCCCTGCCGGTGTCGAGGTCCTCCTCCCTTATCGGATGATGCAGGATGCCGATCCGCTCCCCCACTCGTGGAATGTCACTTCAGACACCATCAGCGCGTGGGTCGCCTGCAGGCTCGATGCTGAGCTGATCCTCCTCAAACCGGTTGACGGAATCCTGAGAAACGGGGCGCCCCTCCCTGAGGTGACAGGACCGGCCCGTGCTGATGAAGTCGACGATGCATTCATCCCCTTCCTCCTCTCCCATGGCATGGAGGCCCTTATTGTGAACGGCAGAATACCTGACCGTGTGCGTGCGTGCCTCGCCGGGGAGCCCACGCCGGGAACACGTATCCATCCAAGTATTTAATACCGGACGGGACGAGTTTATACGAGAATTTCAGGGGTTTAATTGATGGTATTTGAGAGATGCACCTCCTGTAACGCGCCCCTCGCAGAGGAAGGGTGGACAAAGTTCCCCTGTCCTGTCTGCGGGGATGTGATCTGCCGCTGCGAGCGTTGCAGACACCAGAGCATTGAATACGCATGTGCCTGTGGATTTCGGGGGCCTTGAATTGGGGAACGTCGCGGTCATCCTGAAGATCATGCCCGAATCACCGGAGATTGATCTTGCCGCACTGCAGCAGGCGATCAGGACCGGGGTCCCGGAGACTCAGGATATCAGGGAAGAGCCCATCGGTTTTGGGCTCTCGGCACTGAAAGTGGCTGTGGTCGTGCCCGATCGCGAGGGCGCCACCGAGGGAATCGAGGAGATGCTCCGCTCCATGGACGGCGTTGCAAGCGCAGAGATTATCTCCCTCACCCTGACCTGAGAAAAACAGGAATACGTTTTTTTTCTTTTTCGTCTCAGCCGGAATGCTTTTCCAGCTTCGCGAAGATGTCAGCGGTGATATGGCGGATCTTTTCGGCAGATTCTTTAAATGCAGAGATCTCACCGGCCTCGATCCGTATCGGTACCGGGAAGACGCCTCTCCGGTTAACGCGGGCAGGGACCCCTATGCAGACATCCCCAATATCATGCACCTCGCTCTTCACATAGCATGATACCGTGAGGATTCTGTTCTCATCCCCGAGTATTGTCTTCACGAGGGTCGCGATCGCCTCTCCCGGGCCGTAAATGGTTGCCCCCTTCCTTCGTATGATATTCTCTCCCGCGGTCTTGACCGTCTCCATCATGCGGTCGGCGGGGAGGATGGAGAACGCCGGAAGGTTGTTGATGGTAATTCCGCCGAGGGTGGTCGCCGACCATAAGGGAACCATGGAATCGCCGTGTTCCCCGATGATACGGGTATGGACCTCGCTCACGTGGACGTTGAAGAAGTGCGCAATGAGTGCCTTCAACCGCATGGAGTCCAGGTGCGTCCCGAGACCGAAGACCTGCCTCGGTTCGAGGCCCGAATAGCGGAGTGCCACTGCAGTCATCACGTCGACGGGGTTGGTGACCATGAATAGGATCGTTTCGGGTGCAATCTTCCCGATCATCTGCGCGGTGGAGGCGATGATCTTTGCATTCTCATATGCAAGATCGATCCGGTCCTGGCCAGTCTGCCGCGGAAATCCTGCGGTAACGATGCAGATCGAAGTGCCGGCAAGGTCAGAGGGTTCAGTACTCCACCGGAGCGTCACGTCTCGTCCACTCGCCGCAAACCCGTCGATGAAGTCCTGCCTGATCCCCTCGAGCAGCTCTTCACGTCCCGGCCTCCCAAAGAGGAGGATCTCGCGTACGTGTGGGATTTCTGAGACGGTATACGCGGCAAAACGGCCCACTTTTCCAGTGGCACCTATGATTGCGACTTTTGACATAATCGTGATGGGAAATGGGGACGCGTCCTCGGTCGACAATGCGTGCCTGCATTCATCCGGAGTTCCCTTCTCCACCCTGCGCCCCCATGGGCGCCGAACGTCCACGGTGGGTCTGCTCCCTTCCGGGCCTGAACCGGTTCCCGCGGCAACAGGTCAATCTCTCCCTCCGGAGAGTCGATCACTGTCCGCCGACCTCATGGGACAAGGTTTCTCCGTCAGGATCACCGGACTCCAGCAGGTCGCTCTTGCCTTCCTCGGACTTCGCCCCCCGCATACCGACGTTTTCGGGTGACAGGTGACGCCGGGCCACCCGGGCTAGTCCCCGGTATATATTCGCAGCCCTAAGGGATAAAAACCTCTCCGCCGACATGTTCCTTCCATTTTTCCATCTCTCGTTTCATCCGTTTGGGGTCCTTCTTCTCAAAGAGATCCAGTACCGCAAGGTCCACCTCTTTCGAAAGGACCTTGTGGAGCAGATGGAAATCCCCCTGGTAGACCTCGAAAAACTGGGATCCCCCTATCGTTTCCGCGATCTTCTTCGGCTCCTTCTCGATCGGGTGCTCCTTCAACTCCTCGATCTCATAGAAACACTTCACCCCGTCAAAGGCAAGGTTTTCCCGGTTCACCCGCAGGTTATAAGCGGTCCAGAATGCCGCTGCATACCAGGCATCGTTACAGATCACGTGGGGGATCCCGTACAGCCCTGCGGTAAGCGAAAGGGTACCGCTCCCGCATGCGGCGTCGACGAAGACTCTGGGTTCGTGGTGGCGCACCTGCACTCCCACCGAGACGATCTTTGGATCATACCCGCGGGGAAATTCGATATGCATAAGCGATTGCTGCTTGTAGAGCACGATAGGCGTGTTCTGGGTATAGAAGACATTTGCCCGGACATCGCAGCCTGCGAGGAGCTCGTAGGTCTCCGGTATCCCGTCAAGGTCGACGTCGGTGATCCCGGGGACAAAGTCAGCGCTCTTCACCACCCCCCGGATCTCCGGGACTTCGTCCACCAGTCTTCGCGCGCATGCCTCATTGACCACTGGCGAGAGCAGTACGAGGGAATTTCGTGGCAGGAACGGGGGTTCCTGCATGGCAAAACCCGGGTGCACCAGAGGGTATCCGACTGTTTTCAGCGGATCTGTGGGGGCGAGGACCCCTTCCTCAACCATGACAGAATAGAGGTGCACATAGACATCATCGATATAGCGTTTTCCGCAGTCGCAGATGGGAACGACTGCAATATCCGGAGGAGGCTGATTCTTATTCAGGTTTCTCCCCATGCAACCAGGGCAGGGCCTGAAGACCTCCGCAAGAAGGTCGACGATCTCATGAGCCTCCTCCACACAGTCCTGCCCGCAGACCGGACACTTCATATGGGTTTCTCGGCGCAGATACTCTTCAATGTATGGAGAAGGAATGGGCCCGGAGAGATTCGAACTCTCGGCCACCCGGTTATGAGCCGGGCGCTCCACCGCTAAGCTACGGGCCCTGAAGAACGCCGTGTTAATGTTTTCACTGTAATGTTAAAAGGTACGGGTGCCCCCTAATGCCGGTGGCGGTGGTGGATATCGGGGTTGTGCGGGTGGGTGTGCTCCAGCTCCTCGTGGATATGCCGATGGGAGTGATATCCCAGCGCATCGAGTGGCGGGGCGTCGCTTCCATGGTCATGGGCGTGATGGAGGTCGTCATGCCGGTGGCGATGTTCGTGCAGATCTTCCGGATGAATATGGGTGTGGGTGTGGTGTTCGGTGAGGAGCAGGAAGCTCCCGACGATCATCAGGGCGAGTGCGGCGAAGAATACCGGCCCCGGGGTCTCGGCAAAGAGCAAAAATGCAAACGCAACCCCGAAGAAGGGGGAGAGGGAGAAGATCGCAGATCCCCGTGCCGAACCGAGACCACGGATCGCAAGCACCAGGCAGACGCTCATGAGACCGCCAAAGCTCACGATCCCCACTCCCATGGCGACCAGCGCAGTGGAAAGGGGGGGAAGCGCCTCCCCCAGAAACCTGCCGAGGGCAAAGGAGAGGAGCCCGGCGCCGAGCCCCTTGACCATGATGATGGTGAGCGGGTCCTTGTTCGAGATCCGCTGGATGATATTGTTGTCAAGCCCCCAGATCGTGCATGCGGTGATGACGCCGAGGGCCCCGAGCGAGATCCCGTATGCCGCCTCGGGCTTGTAGGTCAGCATGGCGCAGGAGGTGGCGATCGCCACGACCGAGATACCGATCCGCCGGCCTACGGGCTCCCCTACCCAGAGCGCCGCAATGAGCATGGTGGCGATCCCTTCGAAGTTGAGCAGGAGTGCGGCTGTCGCGCCCGGGGTCTGCGGGAGGGAAAACATCAGGACCACCGGCCCGAGGAATGACCCGGCTACCATGGTGAGAAAGAGCCAGGGGAGGTCGCCGCGGGAAAGAGCCGCCTCATGGTGACTCCGTCTCCTCCCGAGTACCGCGAGGGCGACCTGGATGAGGAAGAGGCTTGCTCCGCTCCCGAGGAAGAGCAGCCCTGCCATGGTTGCCGGTGGGACTGATCCCAGCAGATACTTTGATGCCTGTGTGCCGGCGCCAAAGAGGAATGCGGCCGCAAGACCGGCGGCAATGTAGTACTGTCGTGTCGAGGTGAGTGGCATCAAATCCGAGATAATATGCCGTTCTCTGGAGGAAAGGCATTGCGGTTCGGGACCGGCCTAAAAAAGGAGAACGCCCCCAACAGGACTCGAACCTGTGACATTCTGGTTAACAGCCAGACACTCTACCAACTGAGTTATGGAGGCCCGTAATAATTGCCTTATATTGTTCTTTTTGACGATTATTAAACATTGTGGATATTTTGGCCCTTCATCTCCTCCAGTGCCCTGATGATCTCGTCGATCTCCTCATCAAGACCCTTGAGGACTTCCTCTGCCCGCTCCGTCGCCATTGCCCCGGAGGGGGATGCCCTGATATACCCCTGCTGTTCCAGGACGCGGAGAGAATATCGCACCCGGTGGTAGGGGATGTCCAGCACGTCAGCCAGTTTCATGATCCCGATGGGCTGGTGCTCCACCACCACCCGTATCACTTCAAGATGTCTGCCCAGAAGGTCGATCTCGTGCTTCAGCTTCTCCAGCATGCGCGTCGTTCCGTTCTGAATGGGTTTTCATTCAATAGAGTTATATACATATCTCTTCGCTATGTATGCCTGTCAAGCCATTCCTTCTCTCTCTGGTACCTTTTCCAGAAAAAGAAGAATATGGCAAGCGCGATCAGGAAAAGCATTCCGCTCACGGGGATTTTCAGCTCAGGACCCAGCAAGAAATAGGCAATCACTCCTCCGGCGATGAGCAGGATCACCAGGTTGAGGATGACGGTAAGCACGATGAATTTTCCTTGGAATATTTTCAGGGCGCCCTCTTCCATCGCATATCACTTGGACCGATGAATACAAGTATTTGTGGGATTATTTTGAAGCAGAGTCATGGATGCGCTGGATGCGGCAATAGGGGAGGCCGGGGCGTCGGCATTTGTGATCTACGCCTCTTCCTCTGATGCAAACATGCGGTACCTCACCGGGTTCGTGGTGGGGGATCCGGTAGTGTATATCCGGAGACCCAAAGGAAGGGGTCTTTTAATCGTCCCCCAGATGGAATTCGAACGTGCCGGAGCCGAATCGTATTGCGAGGTGATGACCAGGGGGGATGCAGGGTTTTTCGAGATCCACAAAGAGGAGTCCGATCCCTGGAAGGTGGTCGCGAGGATGATTGCCCGTCAGGTGGAGGGAGAGATCCTGGTCCCGGCCCGCTTCCCCCTTGCGCTTGCACGGGCTCTTGAGGCGCACTGCCGGGTGAGAGTGAACGAAGGGGTGGTCGAATCGATGCGGGCGGTGAAGAGTTCGAGGGAACTTGCAGAGATCCGGAGGGCGCAGGTTGCCGCAGAGGGGGCGATGGACTTCGCCCTCACCATGATCCGGAAGGCAAAGCCGAAAGGGGGAAAACTGCTGCAAGAAGGCGTTTCTCTTACGTCCGAAGCGGTGAGGAAGGCAATCGCGATCTATCTTCTGGAGAGGGGATACCGGACATCGGGGACCATCGTCTCCTGCGGCATTGAGTCGGCCATGCCTCACCACCTGGGCTCAGGCGATCTTCTTGAAGGGGAGCCCATCGTCATCGACCTCTTCCCGCAGCACGAGGAGACCGGGTATTATGCCGATATGACCAGGACCGTGGTCTACGGGGAGCCTGACCCCGCCATCGTGGAGATGTATGCTGCGGTCCGGGACGCACAGGACCTTGCGCGATCACTCGCTGGTCCACGCATATCCGGCGCGGAACTGCACCAGGCAGTGCGTGATCTCTTCACAGAGCGGGGGTTTGAGACCGGCACCGAGGGGTTTATCCATAGCCTCGGGCACGGGATCGGTCTTGACGTGCATGAAAAACCCGCTCTTGCTCCTTCGGGGGAGGCGCTCCTTCCCGGACAGGTGGTCACGCTCGAGCCGGGTCTGTACTACCAAAAGATCGGAGGCGTGCGGCTCGAGGATCTCGGGGTCATAACACAACAGGGATTTGATCTCTTCACCAATTACCCAAGGGAGCTTGCACCATGAATGAAGAGATCTATGAATATTACCAGCAGGCAGGCGCGATCGCAAATTCCACCATCCAGCACTCCCGACATCTCGTCAAACCCGGCGCCAGGATCCTCGAGGTGGTCGAGACACTGGAGCAGATGATCACGGACCAGGATGCAGAGTTCGCATTCCCCCTCAACATCTCCCTCAATGAAGATGCGGCACACGATACCGCGGGAACCGGTGACGATCGGGAGTTCCGGACGGGAGACCTCGTCAAGGTGGACATGGGGGTACACGTGGAGGGCTACATTGCCGATACTGCGCTCACCATAGACCTTGGGAATAACCATCTCCTGGTGGAGGCATCGGAGGCGGCACTGGATCGGGCGATCTCCATGGTTCGTCCCGGGATCACCGCAGGTGAACTGGGTGTGGCCATTCAGAAGGAGATCGAGGAGCGGGGATACCTGCCGGTGAGCAATCTCACGGGGCATGGGCTCGACCGGTACCAGCTCCACGGGACCCCGACCATCCCCAATATCGGCATGCAGGGAGGGATGGAGCTCGAGGAGGATATGGTCTTCGCCATCGAACCGTTCGCCACGACCGGAAGCGGCCGGGTGAGTGAGAGTCTCCGGTGCGAGATCTACCAGCAGATCGCGGTGAAACCGGTTCGCCTCGCGTCCGCGCGCAAGGTCCTCGAGTCCGTAAGATCCCGGAACGGACTGCCGTTCGCAAGGAGGTGGGTCTCAGGGAAAACATCCGATATCGCGATTGCAAACCTGAAAAAGGCCCAGATACTCCGTGCCTACCCGGTCCTTCATGATATCCCGGGATCCATGGTCTCCCAGTGCGAGCATACCCTCATCGTGACTCAGGAAGGGTGCACGGTCACCACTGCATAGGATATACTTATCGGGATTCCCCCCCCATAGTATATATTACATCGATGTCGCCACAGATCCACGATGATGAGGTGCTCGAGATCCTTGAACTCCTTATCACCGCAGAAATTGTGAACCACAGTCCTGAGCTCAACAAGGACGATCTCACCCCGAAGATCAGGGGGATTCTCGGGGTGAACGGGAGCGATCTGGCAATAAAGCGTCCGGTATACATCAGTGAAGGCATGATCCAGAGGGAGATGGGCATGCCTGATCCTGCCGGGGCACTCAGGAAAAACCCATTTGTCAGCTTTGAGGAATTTGGAAAACGCCTTCGGATTACCACGCTTGAACCTGCCGCCGAACACTTCCTGAAGAGAGGGGGTGCCGGACGCGTGCAGGAAAATCCGGTGCTTGCCTACTTCTTTGAAACACAGGGTGAGAACTCCGTCTCCTATCGTGATGTCCGTGCCCGGAATTCTCCGTACCGGGATACCAAGGCCTACCTTGACGCGCGGCTCGCGGAGATGCTGGAGGCAGATGCCGAGATGCGTACTGCCCGGGACCTCATCATCATCAGTGCTCCAGAGGAGATCGAGTACTCGCTCGACCACCTGGTGATCACACCGGTCCAGGAGGCCCTGCTCACAAAGATCGCCACTGCCCTTTCGAACCGCGACTTTTTGAAGGAGCGGGGGATCTACGAGTTCGGGAAGCTGCTCTTTGTCGGCCCCCCGGGAACCGGAAAGACCAGTCTTGCGCTTGCCATGTCCCGCGTCCTGCACATGCCCATCCTCGAGGTGCGCCTTGCGATGGTCACGTCCCAGTATCTGGGGGAGACCTCCAAGAACATCGACAGGATCTTTGAACTGGCCAAGAGACTCTCTCCCTGTATCCTCTTCATCGACGAGTTTGACTTCGTGGCAAAGAGCCGGGTCACCGAGGACAATGCCGCCATGAAGCGTGCGGTGAACATGCTCCTCAAGAATATTGATATGGTCAGCTTCATCAGGAACGGGGTTCTCCTGATCGGGGCGACCAACCATCCCTGGCTCCTCGATGAAGCGGCATGGCGCAGGTTTGACGATGTGGTGGAGTTCCCCCTCCCTGACACTCCCATGCGCCGGGAGATCCTGGGGAAGGTGAGTTCACACTTTGAGTGTGAATGTGATTTTGACGACCTTGCCGGGGAGACAGAGGGATTTTCAGGTGCAGATCTCCGGATCATGATCAAGGAGGCGATCCTGAATGCGCTGGTGGAAGGGCGGCAGCGGATAGAGCAGCAGGATATCAACCGGGGGATGGATATCGTGAAGAAGCGGGACCGCATCAGGAAGAACAGTCTCTGGTGATTCCGTGCAGCTGACCCTGCTTGGTTCCGGTGATGCAATCGGCACGCCCAAGATCGGGTGTGTCTGTGATCAGTGCAACCGGGCTTTCCGCGAGGGACGCCAGCGGCTCAGGACTTCGCTTCTCGTGCAGTCAGACGGAAAGAGCGTGCTCATCGACACTTCACCCGATCTCCGCCAGCAGCTCCTCGCCATCGGGGCCCCCCCCATCGACGCCGTGCTCTGGACCCACGGCCATTATGATCATTTTGCCGGGTATTCAGAATTTTACCGGGTCCAGAAGCTCCCTCCTGCCCTTGCGGTGCCTGAGGTGATCAGTTATGTCAGGGACCAGCTCCATTTCATGCCCATTCCCGGGTGCCCCAGAAAGCAGTATGAACCATTCTCCCTTTTCGGGGTGAATTACACGTTCTTTACCGTGAATCACCCTCCGATCCCTTCTTTTGGCGTCTGCATTGAGTATAAAAGTGCAAAGATCGTATTTACCGGCGATACGCGCAGAGATATCCCGGAGGCGAGCATGGATCTCATCCATGGCCCTGACCTGCTCTTTGCAGATGCCATCGTTCCTGGCGGGATCTCCATCGGGAAGCACATGAACTATGAAGATGCATGCGACCTTGCGAGAGTCCTGGGGGCGGAAGAGCTCCGGTGCGTACATATGAGCCACCTCATCCCGTGGGACATGCCCGATTGCGGGATGGACGGCGAGAAATTTACATTCTGAGGACCCGATATTTATATGGCACCGCGGTCCCCATCATAATGGTGCATATGGAAGTCAAGGTTCTCGAGCTTACACCGGACAAGGTGCGAATGGTCTTTGTGGGGGAGGGCCACACGTTCATGAACGTGCTTACCGACGAGCTATTGAAGGATCCGGGAGTGGACGTCGCACGCTATATCAGGGAATTCCAGTTCTCTGACCCGGAGCTGCGGGTAACCACCACCGGCGACCGTCATGCCGTCGATGCGGTACGGGATGCCTGCAAGCGTATCGCCGGACACTGCGACGAACTGCTCACTCAGCTCTCTCACTAAAGGTTCATGCCCCGGGATCCAGAAGAGTTTGACTGGATTTCCCGGACCATTTTTGGACCGATCTCCCCTGTCATCGCCCGCCACCTGCGGGACCTGGCCGGGATTTCTGGCGGTGTTGCGCTCGATATCGGTACAGGTCCCGGGCTCCTCGCCGTTGCCCTTTCAAAAACGGGGAACTTTTCAGTCCTTGCCTCGATTCCGACTGCTCCATGCTGAAGGTCGCACGGCGCAATGCAAAGGACTCCGGGTGCGGAGGCGCGGTCCTGCCGGTGGGGGGACGTCCATCATCTGCCCCCTTGCAGTGCCACCATCGACCTCGTGGTCAGCCGGGGCTCGATCTATTTTGGGCGGATCATGCCCGGGCATTCCGGGAAGTAGAGAGGGTGCTTCGTCGCCGGAACTGGAGAAAGAGATTTTCCGCAGGATGCGCAGGATCAATCCTTCCTGGGACGAGGACGTGCAGCGCCGCAGGTCCCGGGCGAGTGAGGAGGGATTGAGGGATGCACACAGGCGGGCAGGTGTAAGGAACCATGCCCTGATAAAAGATGGATCGGGAGTCTGGGGGAGATCCAGAAAAAATGAGTATTACTGGACCTTCTCGGTAAATCCGATGGTGCCGGCGATGCGGTTGATCCGGACCCGCACCTCATCACCGGGCCGGACATTGGGTACATAGAGGGTGTACTTGCCGATCTTGACCACGCCGTCCCCTCGCTTGGAGAGGAACTCTATCTTCACATCAATCTCCGCCCCTTCTTCCAGCGTGCTTCCCGCCGGCTCGGTCCTGACCCTGCGTTTCTTGACCGGGCGGTGTCCTCCGCAGGCATCGCAGCGGAGAAGGAGTACCCGCCCGTCTTTCACCAGCCTCGTATCCGGCCTCCCGCACTCGGAGCAGATGACGTAGTCTACCGTGTAGCTCCTGATCGCATTATTGATCATCTCCCTCTCAAACTTCCCGTTGAATATCGCCCGGTTCCCCTCGATCTTTCCTGCGGTGCCCAGTTCCCCGAGCAGGAACTTCATGAGATGGTCCGGCTCCCGCCGTAAAGTGGAGGCGATCTCCGCAAAGTTTTCCAGCACCGTGGTCTTCCCCTCGATAAAGACCCTGGGCTCGGGAATGGAAAACCGCTCGCTCTCGCCGGAGGGCTCGGTGATATTGCGATAGGCCTTCTTCAGCAGCGCTTCATATGGATCAACCATGTGTATGCATGGGAAGGCCAAGTGTAATAATACTGTGTTGTGGGCATCTCAACCGGAAAAAGGACGATCCGTGCCTTTCCCTTCGCGAGACGTACCGGCCTTTCCTGACCGCGCATACGCACCCTTTTTAGGATGGGTATCACAGTTGTACACCAATGGTTTCTGCCCGGGATCTCGCATATCTGGAAGGTGTACTGAAAAGAACTCTGACCAGGCTCGAGATTGCCTGCGTGGACAATCTCTGGAGCGAACACTGCAGCTACCGGTCCACCCGCGCTCTTTTAAAAACGCTCCCCACGACCGGAGAGAACGTATTGCTCGGTCCTGGCGACGATGCGGCAATCGTCCGCTATTCCGAGGATATTGCGCTGGCCATCGGCATGGAGAGCCATAACCACCCGAGCTATGTCGACCCCTACGATGGTGCCGCCACCGGGGTGGGCGGGATCGTCCGTGATGTCCTCTCGATGGGTGCACGTCCCATCGCGCTCATGGATCCCCTCTATTTCGGCCCGATTGCGGGTGAGAAGAACCGGTACCTCTTCGAGCATGTGGTGAGCGGTATCGGGGATTATGGCAACTGTATCGGCGTGCCCGTGGTCCGGGGGGAACTCGTATTTGACGAGGGTTACGCGGGGAATCCCCTGGTCAACGTGGTCTGCATCGGGGTGGTGCACCCGGACCGCTACCTTACCGCCAGGGTGAAGCGCCCGGGGAGCAGCCTCGTCCTTGTCGGGTCGTCCACAGGAAGGGACGGGCTTGGAGGAGCCTCCTTTGCTTCACGGGACCTCTGTGAAAACGCCGAGGCTGCAGACCGCCCCAGTGTCCAGATAGGTGACCCGTTCACGGAAAAACTCCTCATCGAGGCAATTTTGGAGATGGCAGAGACCGGGAAGGTGCTCTCCTGCCGCGACCTCGGCGCTGCGGGCCTTGCCGGCGCCTCGAGCGAGATGAGCAGCACATTTGGGGCAAGGATCGCGGCGGACCACGTGCACCAGCGTGAACCGGGGATGAACGAGGTCGAGATCATGCTTGCAGAGTCCCAGGAGCGGATGCTTCTCGAGGTGGCCCCCCGGGACGTCGCCCTGATCGGGAGGATCGCGGAGAAGTACGATCTTGCATGGCGCGAGATCGGGGAGGTGATCGACGAGCACCGGTATATCATCACCTTCCATGGCGAGGTGGTGTGTGATCTCCCCATTGATCTTCTGGTCGGCGGAGCGCCAGAGGAAGCATGGGAGATGCGCCCCTATAGTGCAGAGACGCCCTATTCGCCTCCGGACCTCCCGCTCACCGATCTTGCCCTGATGGTGCTTTCCCATCCTGATGTGGCAGATAAATCCTGGGTCTCCCGTCAATATGATCACGATGTGCAGGTGCGTTCTGTCTCCCTCGGGGGGGATGCCGCGGTCCTCCGGCTCGGAGATGGAGCCCTTGTGCTCTCGTGCGGGTGTAGCCCGCGCCAGATCTCGTTGCGCCCTTACGAGGGGACTTGGAACAGCGTCCTCGAGAATGCGTGCAACCTCGCCTGTGCGGGGGCTATCCCCCTGTGCATCGTGAACTGTCTCAATTTTGCAAGCCCCGTTCACCCGGAGATCTACTGGCAGATCTCAGAATGCGTGCGCGGAATGGGTGATGCGGCCCGCGGAATCGGCGCACCGGTGGTGGGAGGCAATGTCTCCCTCTACAACGAGAGTGACGAGTTCGCAACGCAGATCAGGCCCACCCCTTCCATCGGCATGGTGGGGAAGGGCGCGGTCACGAAAAGGTCGCGTCCAGAAGAGGGAGACCTTCTCGCGCTGGTGGGAATCACGGCACCTGAGTTGGGAGGGTCGGTGCTGGATGCGGTGACCGGGTGCGGCGGCAGGGCCCCGGCAAAGGGAGACGCAGCTCTCGTGGAAGCGGTCCGGGGCATGGTGGAAAGGGGGTCGGTGAAGGCGGTAACCGATCTCTCCTGCGGGGGCCTTCTCTCCGCACTCGCCCGGTTTGCGCCCGCCTCTTCGGTGACCATCGAAGGAGACCCGGTCATCGGGCTCTTCTCAGAGAGCGCTGCCCGGTTCCTCGTCTCGGTCAAGGATCAACACACGCTCCGCGAGGTGCCGCACTGCGTGATTGGCGAGGTAGGCGGGGATTCGCTCACCATCCGTGCAGGAAAGCAGCAACTCCTCCTCTCACGCGAAGAGATCGAGAGGGCGCTCTCTGCCACCACCCGGATGATGCACTACTGAAAAAAAAGAATAAATTATTTTTTCTGGAACTGGGGCATCATGCTCCGGACTTCCTTTCCCACGATCTCGACGAGGTGCGCCTCATCTGCACGGGTCAGCGCATTGAAGACCGGGCGGTTGACCTGATTTTCGAGCATCCACTCCCGTGCAAATTCGCCGCTCTGGATCTCATCCAGGATCTCCTGCATCGCCTGGTAGACCTCAGGGCCGATGATGCGTGGGCCGCGGGTCAAATCTCCATACTGTGCGGTGTTGGAGATCGCGCTGCGCATATGTGTCAGCCCTCCTTCGTAGATGAGGTCGACGATAAGCTTGAGCTCGTGCAGCACCTCGAGATAGGCCATCTCGGGGGCATAGCCGGCCTCCACCAGCGTCTCAAACCCTGCCTTGATCAGGGAAGTGGTTCCGCCGCAGAGGACTGCCTGCTCCCCGAAGAGATCGGTCTCGGTCTCCTCCCGAAACGAGGTCTCCAGGACCACCGCGCGGGTCGCCCCGATCCCCTTCGCATACGCAAGGGCGATCTCTTTGGCCTTCCCCGTGTAGTTCTGGTGCACTGCGATCAGGGCCGGCACTCCCTGCCCCCCCTCGTACATCCTCCTGACCATGTGGCCGGGGCCCTTCGGCGCCACCATGATGACGTCCACCACCGGCGGGGGGACGATCTGGCCGTAATGGATGTTGAACCCGTGGGAGAACATCAGGCAGTCGTTCTCTTCCAGGTTCGGGGCGATCTCTTTTTCGTAGAGGGCTCTCTGCATCTCGTCCGGAACAAGGATCTGGACCACGTCTGCCCTCTTGACGGCTTCAGGGACCGGATATACCGAAAACCCTTCTTCCGAAGCTGTTTTCCAGCTCTTTCCCGGCCGGAGCCCGATGATCACGTCAAGCCCGCTGTCCCGGAGGTTCTGCGCCTGGCCGCGCCCCTGTGACCCGTACCCGATCACGGCAATGGAAGACCCGTCCAGAGCTTCGAGATCTGCATCAGATTCATAGTACCTGTGTATCATATCGCTCACCTGATCTATAGCAGCTTCATAATTATTATATTACCAGATTGAAAAAGTACATCCGAAACTTTTCCTTTGTCGAAAATAAAAAACTGATTACATATATTGAGAGGTTCTGGAATGGATTTACCTGATACCCAATCCACTCTGCCGGACATCCAGATCAATCTGACGCGGGTAGGGGTGCGGAATGTACAGAAACTCGTGGAAGTGGCACGGCCGGGCAAGCGACCGGTCATCTTCATCTCCAAATTCGATGTCTTTGTCGACCTCCCCAGCCGCCTCAAGGGAGCGAACCTGTCGAGGAACTTCGAGGTCATCGACGAAGTTCTGCAGAATGCCATCGAAGGGCAGGTGGTGGGGATAGAGGAGGTCTGCACGGAGGTGGCGAGAAAGCTCCTCGATCACCACGAGTACGCGGACAGGACCGAGGTGGACATGCGAAGTCTGTACATGGTCAAACGGGAGACTCCCATCTCGGGAACGACCTGCCATGAAGTGGTGAAGGTGGTGGCACGGGCGATCGCCCAGCGGCATATGCCCCATCCCATCATCAGGAAGAGCATCGGTGCAGAGGTGACCGGAATGACCGCATGCCCGTGTGCCCAGAATATCATGAAGGAGATTGCCACGGCCGAACTGCAGCGGCTGGACGTGGATAAGGATAAGATTCAGTCGTTCCTTGATGTGGTCCCGATGGCCACCCATAACCAGCGGGGACGGGGGTTCCTCTGCATCGAGACCGATGACGACCAGCACGTGAAACTGGAGAAGATCATCGACATCCTCAAGCACTCGATGAGCGCGCAGATCTACGAGCTGTTGAAAAGGGGCGATGAGAGCCACGTGGTGTACAGTGCCCACATGAACGCCCGGTTCGTGGAGGATTGTGTCCGGGAGATGGCAAAGCGGGTGATCTCTGAGTTTTCGGAACTTCCCGGGGACTCGCTCGTCACCATCAAACAGACCAATGAGGAGAGCATCCACCAACATGACGCGTACGCCGAACGGAAGGCAACGATCGCCGAGCTGATGGCAGAACTTGCAGAAATATCCTCTGAAAACGGCAGGCACCTCTGAATATCCTTTTTTAATGGCATAATCTGCGATCGTTACGGGCAATGCCGCGCAGCGGGGTTATAGCAAAGATATTTTCTACATCCTCAACCTAGTCATTTCTGTATACGCAAGTTCTCACAAATGCGTATGAAATTGCGTGTGAAAAGTGTGTTTGTAACGCCATTTGAACAATGTAAGAAATGAGGCGATAATATTGTCAAAAGTTGTAGAGATTTCCCCAACCACAAGGCATGAGGGGCACTCGAAACTCGTTCTCAAGGTAAATGACGAGGGCATCGTCGAACGTGGAGACTGGCTCTCCATCACACCTGTTCGAGGTGTCGAGAAACTTGCCGTCGGAAAGTCGATGGAACAGGTGCCCAAGATTGCCTCCCGTGTGTGCGGTATCTGTCCAATCGCACATACCCTCGCCGCAACAGAAGCGATGGAGGCATCTATCTGCTGCGAGATTCCCGAGGACGCCTATCTGCTCAGGTACATCCTGCAGTGCGCAAACAGATTGCACAGCATTGCCCTGCATAACATCCTCTCATTGCCTGACATGTACATCCCGGGAACGGACACAAAGATCAACCCGTTCACCCCGGAAGAGCCGGTGAGGACCGTAGCAAAGCGGATCCAGAGGCTCCGGTACATCGGCCAGACGGTCGGAGAGATTGTAGGAGGAGAGTGCATCCACCCGAGCAATACACGGGTAGGCGGGATGTACAAGAACCTCAATCCGCGTGCCAAGCAGAAGTGCCTCGACCTTGTCAAGGAGGGCGAGACGCTTGCCCGTGATCAGGCCGAGTTCATGATCGCGGTCTTCCGGAATTTCCAGAACCGTGAATGGACCGACGTGGGCGGCACACAGGTTCCCATTCCTGATACGCTCGGATACCACAACCAGGGATACATGGCGGTTGCACCGGTCTACGGATCATCCAGCCTTGATGCGAACCCCACCTGGTTCCCGGAGCGCTGGGTCGAGGTCCGGCCCTGGGACTGGTATATGGGAGAGATGGAGATCACACTGGACGACCCGAGCTACCCGATTGGCGGCACCACGCCTGCCGGGAACAAGGCATATCCCAAGATGGAGGCCTGCACCGGCGTTCCCCTGTATGACGGGCAGCCGGTCGAGGTCGGGCCTCGCGCACGGCTGGTGACCTTCAGGAACTATGATGAGAAGGGGGCCATGGGCCTTCAGATCGCACGCCAGATGGAATTCCCCGAGACCTGCTATGGCATGGAGGAAGCGCTCGATGCCCTCAACACGTCCGGGCAGGTCCTTGCTGACGAGATCCCGCAGGGAGACGGCACACTTGGATGGGCCGCGAACGAAGCCCCCCGTGGAACCGACGTCCACCTTGCCAAGGTGAAGGACGGCCGCGTCCAGTGGTACTCAATGCTGGTCCCGACCACGTGGAACTTCCCCACCTGCAGCCGGGCACTCACTGGTGCACCATGGCAGATTGCAGAGATAGTGATGCGGGCATATGACCCGTGCGTATCCTGTGCAACCCACATGCTGGTGGTCGACGAAGATAAGAGGATAGTGGCCCAGAAACTCATTCAGTGAGCGATACGATGCTGTACCCCGAGATCGTGATTGCAGGTTGCGGAAACCCCCTCTTTGCAGATGACGGGTTTGGACCTGCAGTGATTGAGGAACTCAACGCTCTGCAACTTCCCGAGAATGTGAAGGCAGTGGACGCCGGGCTCGGCGGTCCCCACTTCATCTTCACGCTGCTCGATCCGGATGTCACGAAAAAACTGATCATCCTTGATATCGCGGAATTTGGCGAAGTGCCCGGGAGTCTCGTGCGGCTATCGGTCGACGACCTCCCGCAGGGCAGCTACAGGGATGCGCACTCATGGGATCTCATGGAACCATTGCAGCGCCTGAAGGACTCGATGGAAATCATCATCCTCGGATGTCAGCCAAAGCATGTATCGGCGCCTGATATGGAAATAGGCATCACTGAGGAGGTTTTAATGGCCATTCCCAAGGCAGTACAGTTTGTACTTAGAGAAATTGGGGTGGAAAATGGGACTGCTATCAAAACTCAAGAAGATCATTCTGGGAGAGCCGCAGGAGAAAGGGGTATCCAGAAAACCGACCGAAAAACCGGCGGAAAAATCGGTACCTGCTAGGAAACCTGCAGCAAAACCGGGTGATGTTAAAATTGAACAAAAGGTGGAAATCCAAGGAAAGGAGGAAAAGCCTGTGGCTGAAAAAATTACAGCAGGACACGTGCACCTGAGTGGATGTACCGGGTGTGAGGTGGCAATTGCTGATACGTATGAAGGGCTCTTCAAGCTTCTTGACGACTATGTGGACTGGGTATATGACCTGACCTTAGCGGACGTACGTCACGTTCCTGAGATGGACGTTGCGTTTGTCGAGGGATCATGCTGCCTCCAGGACAAGCTCTCTGTCGAGGAACTTAAGGAGACCCGGGAAAAAGCGAAGATTGTTGTAGCACTCGGCGGATGTGCTGCATACGGGAATATTACTCGTTTCTGCCGCGGCGGTCAGTGGAACCAGCCGCAGCATGAGTCATTTGTACCGATCGCGGACCTGATCGATGTCGATCTCTTCATTCCCGGTTGTGCGCCCACACCGCAGCAGATCAGGAATGCCGCAGTCGCGGCATACCTGCTGCTAAAAGGGACCGATGAGCAGAAGGAGCTTGCAACCTCGTACCTCAAGCCCCTTATGGACCTTGCGAAGCGGGGCAGCGATCCTGGCCGGAGCAGCGATGCCTGCGGGTGCGACCTCATGTACGATGTGGTCAACCAGGGTCTCTGCATGGGCTGCGGTACATGCGCGGCATCCTGTCCGGTCCGTGCCATCGGTATGGAATATGGCAAGCCCCAGATTGACCGTGACCTCTGCGTCAAATGCGGGGCATGCTATGCCCAGTGTCCGCGCAGCTTCTTCAATGTCGATGTGATCAACGAATACGAGGGGATCATGGAATTGATCGATGCTGCAATGGGAGCAGGGGAGTGATCAATCATGGTACTAGGTAAATACAAGACATGTGTTGCAGCACGCAGTACTGACCCGTTTATACGGAGCAGGGCACAGGACGGCGGGATCGTCACCCAGCTCTTCGCGTATGCGCTGGAGACGGGCATCATCGAGGGTGCCATCGTTGCGGGACGCAGTGATGAGCCGTGGAAGCCCGAGCCGGTGGTGGCCACGACCGTGGACGAACTTCTTGCTGCCCAGGGGACCCGGTACAACCTCAGCCCGAACATGGCGCTC
Source organism: Methanomicrobiaceae archaeon (assembly GCA_032250645.1). GTDB lineage: Archaea > Halobacteriota > Methanomicrobia > Methanomicrobiales > Methanomicrobiaceae > JAVVFN01. The sequence continues at coordinate 34,915 of JAVVFN010000001.1, forward strand.
ATCAAGGAAGTCACCCGCAGTTACGGGTTTGACAAGGTGGGCATCGTGGGGACGCCGTGCCAGATGCAGGCCTTGAGAAAGGCGCAGCTCTACCCGGTCGGGCTTCGGGACGTGCCGGACAAGATTGCCCTTGCAATCGGGATCTTCTGCATGGAGAACTTCCCCTACCAGTCGATCGAAACGCTTGTCGAGGATCACTGCGGTGTGGCGCTGGAGTCGCTTCAGAAGATGGACATCGGCAAAGGCAAGTTCTGGGCATATACCACACGCGGGGAGGTCAAGACCATCCCGCTCAAGGAGACGCACAAGTACGAGCAGCCCGGATGCCATGTCTGCCTCGATTATGTGGCCAACCTTGCCGATATCTCGACAGGGTCGGTCGGTACTCCTGACGGCTGGAGCACGGTATTCGTGCGTTCCAAGAAAGGGGACTCCATCTGGGCAAAGGCAATCGAAGCCGGATGCTTTGAGACCAAACCCATCGAAGAGGTTAAACCTGGTCTGGAACTGGTCACCAAGCTGTCAACAGACAAGATTACCAAGAACCAGAAGACCCTCGAGGCGCGTGCGTCCTTCGGTGTCGGAAAAGGTCTCCGGAACCCCTACCTCTAATTTTTACATTTTTGCACTGTATCGTGCTATTTTAATCGATTTACTCTCCTGACTTAACTATAAATATCTTTTCTCACATTGATTCTCATATGGGTGCGTCGGACAGCGGGGACGAGGAGATCACCTCGAGAATTCTCACTTACCTCAAGTTCAAGCGTCAGGGAATGACCACCTCCGAACTGGCGAGAAAGCTCAAAATTAACCGGAATTCGGTGGCAAAGTACCTCCAGTTGCTTCTCATCTCCGGGCAGGTGGAGATGCAGGTGGTCGGCAATGCAAAGGTCTACTCCATTTCCCGGAGGCTCCCCATCTCCACGGTTCTCAGCTTCTCTTCCGACCTGGTGGCAGTCCTTGACTCGGATGCGAGGCTCACCCAGATCAACGAGGCCTTTCTTGAACATTGCGGGATGAAGAAGGAGGATCTTGTGGGAAAGAGTGTGGAGGACGCAGGAATCCGGTTCCTCGACTCCGCGGAGATCAGGACATGCATCAAGGAAGGGCTCTCCGGAGAGAAGCGGCAGCTCGAGATCTCTGTCATGGAAGGGGCAGAGAACATCTATGAGGCAAAATTCATCCCCACGGTCCTTGAATCGGGGGGTACGGGACTTACCCTATTTCTTGAAGATATCACCATGGAACGTCGTGCAGAGCAGGCGCTCCGCCGGAGCGAGGAGCGGTTCCGGAACATGGCGGATCTTGCACCATTCCCAATCTCGCTGGTGGATATGGATGGGCGGTACCGCTACCTGAACGAGAAGTTCGTGGAGACGTTCGGCTACACCCTCGAGGACATCCCTACCGGCAGGGAGTGGTTCGCCCGGGCATTTCCGGACCCGGATCTCCGGCATGAGGTGATAGAATCCTGGAAGGCAGATCTGAAAGCCTCTTCTGTCGGAGCAGTCCGCCCAAAGCTCCTCCCGGTGACCTGTAAGGACGGAACAGAGAGGGAGATCCTCTTCCGCCCGGTGACGCTGAACAACGGCAACCAGTTCATCATCTACGAGGATCTCACCGAACAACGGGCAGACACGAGAAACCAGGCCCTGCTCGCCGCCCTGGTGGAGTTTTCCGACGATGCCATCATCGGGAGAGATGATCATGGAACGATCATCAGCTGGAATGAGGGGGCTTTTCGGATATACGGGTATGACGCGGAGGAGATTTTGGGAGATGCGTTCGACCGGCTCGTACCCGAACACAGGAGAGAGGAGCAGGCAGCCATCGATGCAATGATTGCACGGGGAGAGTCAGTCGCCCACTTTGAGTGCCAGCACCTCACGAAAGAGAAGGAGCTGATTGACGTCTCGCTCTCGCTCGCCCCCCTTATTGATGAGGGGAACAGGATCTTCGGGGCATCGGTCATCAGCCGTGATATCTCCGCAAAGAAGCGGACGGAGACTGCGATTGCAGAGTCTGAAAAGATGTACCGGACCCTCTTTGAGTCGACGGGAACGGGCATGCTGATCATCGAGGAAGACAGCACGGTTTCGCTCATGAACGTAAGGATGGAGCAGCTAACGGGATTTTCGCGCCAGGGTATTGAGGGAAAGAGAAAATGGTATGAGTTTGTGAGCGATGAGGACAGAAAACGCATGCTGGAATACCACCGAATACGAGTTCAGGATCCCTTAAGTGCACC
>JAVVFN010000200.1:0-2561 GCA_032250645.1 Methanomicrobiaceae archaeon
ATTGCGCAAACGATCGGCTCCATTTCGGCGCCCAGTCAGGGAGTGACCGCGTGTTACAGAGGCTCTGCCGCGGGCACACGGTGCAGGACGTCCTGACTGCCGTTGACCTCTGCCGGGACGTTGCACTCAGCCCCGTGGTCGATGTCATCGTGGGGTTCCCGTTCGAGTCCGACGAGGACCAGAGAGAGACGCTTGCCCTGGTCAGGGAAGTGGCGCGCCAGGGCCAGGTGCACGCCCACCATTTCATCCCCCTCCCGGGAACGCCGCTTGCCCAAACCAGGCCGCGTGGCATTCTCCCCGAAGTCCAGCAGGCATTCGGGACGCTCGCTCTCCACGGTCATCTCACCGGGTCATGGGCCCGTCCTGAGGTAAGGTTTTTTCAGTAACCGCGAAATTGAATACCTATGATCGATGCATTGCTCCTCGCTGACCTCCATGGCCAGTACGACAGGCTTGATGCATTCCTGGCCCTCCCCTTTGATATTGTCATCATTGCCGGCGATCTCACCGACTGCGGGCCCGCCGATGGTGCAATGGACATCCTCTCGCGCATCGAAGTGCCCTGCTTTGCCATCCCCGGGAACTGTGACCCGCCCGGCATCGTCGATGTGATCGAACGCTCTGACACGGTATCTATCCATGGATCGTCCATTGATATCGGCCCGATCACCCTGACCGGGATCGGGGGGTCGAACCCTACCCCGTTCGGGACCCCCTTCGAGCTCTCAGAGGAGGAGATCGACGCGATCCTCTCGAAGGCCAGGGCCCGTACAAAGAAAAATATCCACAACGTGCTGGTCGCCCATGCCCCGCCGCTGGAGACGCTTGACTGCATCGGCGGGAATTATGTGGGCAGCGCCAGCCTCCGCCGCCACATGAAGGATTTTGACCTCGTATGCTGCGCCCACATCCACGAGGAGAGGGGGTACAAGGACTGCGAGGGCGTGAAAGTGGTCAACCCGGGTATGGCTTCCGAGGGATATTGCGCTCTGATCCATTTTGGCGATGAGACCGGGGAGATTACGATCGAGCTCCTTTCTGTCTAGCGAGGATCAGTTCGAGGTATGACTCGGGAATATGGGGGCCGGAAAGCCGCAGGGCATCCTTTATCGAATCGATGACCTTCTCGGCCTGCTCCTGCCCGTCCTCGCAGAGCACCTCAATCTCGACGAACTGCCCGAGATCCTCCACCGTGTCAAGGGAGATCTCCGCTCCCCTCCATTCAAATTCCTCCCGCCTCTTTTTTACCTCTGCCACCGGGAGGAAGCCGAGGTACGTGAGGATCTCTTCAAATTCCTCCCCGGAGGATATGGCAACCGAGACCTCTTTGCGGGCCTTTCCCACAGGGGAAGGGCGCTTTGGTCCCTTGTAGGTGACGGTCGCGCTCCCGTTTTCAATTCGGAGCCGTAGCGCTTCATCGGTCTGTGCAAAATCGCGGAGAGGGGAACAGTAGTACCGGTCACGCTGCGTTACCGCTGCGCGGAAAACGGCCCCCAGCTCACCGAGTCTCCTCTTCAGGAGCGCGTGATCGCCGACCTTGATCTTGGTTTCCACTTCCAGGAGGGCCATGCCACTACCTTAAAATAGCTCCATTTCAACTTAATATAGACAGGTGAATGAGCGAATGGCAATAAAAGAAGGAGATTTTATCCGGATTTCATTTACCGGAAAGTTCGACGACGAGGTCTTTGATACCACCGATGCCGAGGTGGCGAAGGAAGAGGGGACGTTTGATTCCCAGAAGGACTATGCCCCTCTCACCATCCGGGTCGGAGCTGGGCACGTGCTCGAGGGGCTTGACGATGCGCTCTCCGGCATGGAAGTCGGAGAGGAGGGCGAGGTCGAGATTCCGCCGGAGAAGGGTTACGGCCCCCGTGACGAATCGCTCGTGCGATCCACGAGTATCAAGAACTTTTCAGAGAAGCCGCAAGTCGGCACCAGGATCCAGGTTGAGGGGAAAGAGGGCATCGTCACCAATATTGTCGGCAACCGGGTGGTGCTCGACTTCAACCACCCACTGGCAGGAAGAACGCTTCATTACACCTTCCGCATCGAGGATGAGGTGGAAGGTACCGAGGATCAGGCAAAGGCCCTGATAAAACTCTTCTCCGGAAGGGAGATGGACGTGGAGATCGACGACGGCACCCTGACCATCAACCTCCCGCCGGGCATCAGCTATGACCGACGGTGGCAGATGGGGAGGGGGATGGCCGTCCACCAGATCTTCGAGTTCCTCGACGACGTGGAGACCGTGGTCCAGAAGGAAATCTTCCGCCGCCAGAAAACACCCGAAGCAGAAGCCGGAGAGGAGCCTGAACCGGTCGTCGAGGCAGAGAGCGAACCGGAAGAGGCCTCCGAGGAATAATTTTTTTTTTCGATGGATTGATCTGTAGTTTTTTCTTTTATAGAGCCTCTGACGAGAGCTCCGCCCCCGGCCCCCGGGCAGGATAACTTCCCACAATGCAATTCCTTGCAATCGATCATCGGCCCGACTCGAGGGCCTGTATCCTGTCGCCGGGGTGGGTCCGGGAAGGGGCGGCACGGCCCCTCCCGGTCAGCAT
>JAVVFN010000201.1:0-2518 GCA_032250645.1 Methanomicrobiaceae archaeon
GGTGTTGAGGATCTCGTTGTCGATGTCGTTCCCGGTGAGGTGCGCGTAGGTGTGGAACATCTTGGAGTTGATGGTGCCCCACATCATCAGTTTGATCACGCTCTCGGAGACGCCCTCCCTGATCAGGTGGGTGATCCGGGAGTGGCGAAAGATGTGCGGGGTGAGGTGCTTTTTGATCCCGGCTCGCTCCCCGATCCGGTCGAGCTGCTTGATGATTGAGCCGTGCATGAGCGGCTTCCTCCGCTCGTTGATGAAGACCAGGTTGTTCCCCTCGGGGAGGAACGGGTAGTCGGACCGCCACTTGGCGAGGTGCTCGCGTGCCATGACCAGCCGGACGTAGCGGGGCTTGTTGGTCTTGAAGTTCACGTTCACCACGACGCCGTGGTCATCAAAGACGATATCCTTCCAGGCCATCTTCCCGAGCTCGCCGACCCGAAAACCCCCTTCGTACATGGTCATGATCAGGGCCCGGTCGATGCTTCGGATACAGGCGTTCATCAGATCGGTGATCTGGGAAGGAGAGAGAAGGTCACTTGCCTCCTTGGTCATGGGGTCCTTGACGGGGACCTTGATCTTCTGCAGTTTCTTCTCCGGGATCGCGGAGTACTCGTTCTCGATCAGCCAGCGATAGAACTGCTTGAGGATGGCGATGAGATCAGAGATGGTGTTCTGCTTGAATGGCCGTCCCTTCTCGTTCTTGCCGGCCTTGAGCTTGCCGATGCCGGCGAAGAGATCGGTGATGGTGTTCTCGGTAAACGGACCGATAAACCGTCTCCACCCGACGATAGAGTAGACGAGTTTGTTGGTCCTCCCGATGGAGATATCGATGCTCGACTGCAGTTCGAAAACGAACTCCCTGATCAGTGCAGCATCCTGCTGGGTGAGACGGCCGGTGGCCAGGCCCTTTTCGATCGATCGATCTGAATAATGGCTCTTGATCAGATGGAACGAACTGTCAGCTGTGGTAGGTGCAACGTCGTTCATACCACAATGTAACGGGCTAATTTATTAAAAAGGGTAACGATTTGGACACTTTGTCTTGATGCGCCGACCGGGATTCGAACCCGGGTTTAGGCGTTGGCAACGCCTAGTGATAACCACTACACTATCGGCGCAAAACGCATCTTTCGCGCTCTACAATTTCCGCCTCAAAAGCTAATAATGGTATCGAACCGGGGTTTTGATCCCCTGTTCGCTACGCAACGGGAGGCGGGGTGGGTTCGAGGTCGCAGAAGATCTCGCAGAGCTGGTCCTTTGTCTCCTGGGTGGTGATAAAGAGGATCTCGTCGCCGGCCTGGAGGGTGGGGTTCTCGCTGGGGAGGATGAACTCGCCGGCCCTGTATAAGCCGATGTAGTCGGTGTTCTTCGAGAGCTTGACATCAAAGAGCCGCTTTCCAGCCTGCTTCTCGCCGATGATGAGGGAGCGGAACCGGACATTGCCACGCATGAGGGTGGAGAGCTCGATGGTGTCGACGCCGCGGAGGGCGTCGGAGACGATGATGGAGGTGGTGTGGGAGGGATTGACGACGTGCGAAAAACCGAGCTTCTTGGCGACGCCCTGGAACTGGACCTCGTCGGTCTTGATGACGATCATGGGCACGTTTAAGGTACGGGCGATGAGGCCGATGAGGATATTGTCCTGGTCATGGTCGGTGGCGGCCACGATCGCGTCGGCCTTGGAGATCTCGGCCTTCTCCAGGATGTCCGGCCTCGTCCCCTCGGCATTGATCACGGTGCAGTCGAGCGTCTCGGAGATCTCCTTTGCCTTCTGTGGGTTGCGCTCGATGAGGACCACCTCATCGCCCTTCCGGATCAGGACGTTGGCAAGGCCGATCCCGAGCGGGCTTGCCCCCACGATGATGATGCGCATGACTCCTACCTCCTGATCCACGTCCGCGGGAAGAACAATATAGCTAGTGGTATGATCTCGATCCTCCCAAGCAGCATGTCCGCAATCAGGACGAGCTTGGGGATGAGGGGGAGGGTGGCGGCGGTGATCCCGCAGGAGAGCCCGACGGTCCCCAGCGCACTGGAGACCTCGAAGAGGGCGTTCTCCATGGGAAAGCCATGGAGCATGAGAAGGAAACAGGAGATCACAAGGCAAAAGGCGTACAGGGTGATGAAGGTGAGGATGTGGTGCACCTCCTCGGTCTCCACCACGTCATTTCCCACTTTCAGGGGGGTAAGGGCCTCGGCCGGGAGGAAGAAGCGGATGAAGACCAGGTGGATCACCCGGGCGAGGATGATCACCCGGAGGATCTTGATCCCCCCCGCGGTCGAGCCGACCGACCCGCCGATCCACATCAGGGCCGTGATCACGCTCTTCGCGGTGGGGGGAAGCGTGCCGATATCCACGGTCGAGTAGCCGGTGGTGGTGAGGGCGGAAAAGCCCTGGAAGACCGCGATCCCGGCGACCTCCTCCATGGTCCCGGTCCCCGCAAGGGTGAAGGCGAGGAGGGCGATCCCACCGGCGGCGATGAGGAAGAACCAGAGGAGCTGGGGGGAGGTGAGCGCATCG
>JAVVFN010000202.1:0-2490 GCA_032250645.1 Methanomicrobiaceae archaeon
ATCTCCGGCATCCCGGGCCCGCCCTTCGGCCCCTCGTAGCGGATCACGATCACGTCGCCCTTGCGGATCTCGCCCCGCTCGGTCGCGGCCAGCATCGCCTCCTCGCGATCAAAGACCCGCGCCGGACCCCGGTGCTGCCACATCTCCTTTGCGACCGCGGCACACTTTATGACGGCGCCACCCGGTGCCAGGGTTCCCCGCAGGATCCGGAGGCCGCCGGCAGGGCTGACCGGGTCGGTGACCGGGCGCACAATCTCCCCGTTCAGGATGGGCGCATGCTCCACATTTGCCCGCATGCCGGTCCCGGAGACGGTCGGGACGTCCTCGATACGGTCGGCAAGCTGCCGCATCACCGCCGGGACGCCCCCTGACCGGTACAGGGCAAGCATGGAGTGGGGGCCGGAGGGCTGCATGAAGCAGAGGTGCGGGGTCTCCATCCCGATCCGGTCAAAGTCCTCCAGCGTGAGAGGGACCCCTGCCTCTGCCGCGATGGCCATCAGGTGGAGAACAGTGTTGGTCGAGCCCCCGAGTGCCATGTCCACCCGGATCGCGTTCCTCATGGCGGGACGGGTGATGATCTCCCGGGGCCTCCTCTCCTCGTGCACGAGACCCATGATCCTCTCGCCGCTCTCCCGGGCGATCCGGAGTTTTGCCGCGTCCACTGCCGGGATGGCTGCGGTCCCGGGCAGGCTCATGCCAAGCGCCTCGGTCATGCACGCCATGGTGTTGGCAGTGTACAGGCCCTGGCAGCTGCCGCAGCCCGGCATTGCGCAGGTCTCCAGGGTGCAGAGCTCCTCCTCCGTGATCGTCCCCGCCGCGACCTTTCCCACACCCTCGAAGACATCGATGAGCGAGAGCTCCCTGCCTTCCGCATACCCGGGGAGCATCGGCCCGCCGGTGACAAAGATGGCCGGGATGTTGCAGCGGGCGGCGGCCATCAGCATCCCGGGCACGATCTTGTCGCAGGTACAGAGGCAGACGAGCCCGTCAAACCGGTGGGCCTGGACCATTAGCTCCACCGAATCGGCGATATTCTCTCTGGACGGGAGCGAGTAGCGCATCCCCTCGTGGCCCATCGCGATCCCGTCGCAGATGCCGATGGTATTGAACTCGAACGGCACCCCTCCGCCGGCCGCAATCCCCTCGTGGACCCGTACGGCCAGGGACCGGAGGTGGGTGTGGCCCGGCACCACCGTGTTCCACGAGTTCGCAATCCCGATGAACGGGAGGTCCATCTCGCGCTCCGTGACTCCAAGTGACCGCAGGAGCGCCCGGTTGGGCGCCCGCACGTAGCCTTTCTTGATCGCATCGCTCCGCATGAATCCTCATTCGAAGAATGATCCTTAAACCGCCATAAGCCTGATCACCTGTACCGAAATGAAAAAAAGCCCCCCGCACTATAGTTACTCTTCGTGCAACCGGTGATCGAGGCAGAGGATCTGGTCAAGAGTTTCGGCGATCTTGCGGCCGTGGACGCGATCCGCTTTGCGGTCCGCGAAGGAGAAGCGTTCGGGTTCCTCGGGCCGAACGGGGCAGGCAAGACCTCCACCATGAAGATGATCCAGTGCGTCTCGCCCGTGACCAGCGGAAACCTCCAGGTCTTCGGGATGGACGTGGGCACCCACGGCCGCGAGATCAAGCAGGAGATCGGGGTGGTGCCGCAGGAAGACAACCTTGACCCGGACTTCTCGGTCTACGAGAACCTGACCCAGTATGCCCGCTACTTCGACATCCCTCCGGGAGAGGCCGCGGCCCGTGCCGAGTCCCTCCTCTCCTTCGTCCAGCTCAACGAGAAGCGGGATGTGCCCATCGATAAGCTCTCGGGCGGGATGAAGCGGCGGCTGATCCTGGCCCGGGCCCTCATCAACCGGCCCCGCCTGCTCATCCTTGACGAGCCCACCACCGGCCTCGACCCCCAGGCCCGCCACCTGATCTGGGAGAAACTCCGGGGCCTGGTGGCCGAGGGAAATACGATCGTGCTCACCACCCACTACATGGAGGAGGCAGCCCGTCTCTGCGACCGGCTGGTGATCATGGACCGCGGCAGGATCCTGGTCGAAGGAAGCCCGGAGGAGCTGGTGGCACTGTATGCCGGCGGGTACGTGGTGGAGGCGGACCGGACACCGGAGGTGCTTTCCTGCCTCGAGAAGAACAGGCTCACGTACGAGCTCGCGGGCGATCTGGTGGAGCTCTATACCGAGAAGCCGCAGGAAGTGACCCAGCTCCTCCTCGATGAATGTGCAAAGAGCGGGGTGACTGCCCGCCCGGCAACGCTGGAGGACGTATTCCTCCGGCTGACCGGGAGGAAATTGCGGGAGTAGACGATGATGCTGAACCTTGGCCCCCGTTTCCTGAAGGTCTGGCGGCGCGACCTCCTCACCTTCCTCAAGACATGGAGGGTGAACTTCATCCCCCCGTTCCTCGAACCGGTGCTCTACCTCCTCGCCCTGGGGCTCGGCCTCGGGAGCTTTATCGAGAGCATCGAAGGGG
>JAVVFN010000203.1:0-2459 GCA_032250645.1 Methanomicrobiaceae archaeon
CAGCGGATGGGCTTGGGGAGAAACCTGCCCTCGTTGACATACATGCGGAGGACCGAGGCGGTGACCTCCGGGCGGAGCACGAGCTCCCGCCCGCCCTTGTCCTCGAAGACGTACATCTCCTGGATGATGCCCTCCCCCGAGCGGAGCGTGAAGAGCTCGAGCATCTCGAAGGTGGGGGTGCAGACCTCCCGGTATCCCCAGCGCCGGGCGGTCTCCCGCATGGTCCCCTCGATGTACCGCCGGCGCTCCATCTCTTCCGGTAAAAAATCACGTGTCCCGCGGGGTCTCTGCAGCATTGAAGTATTCTCCGTTATTGATTCTCTCCTGATTCCTTATCATTGCTCTGCCGGACCGCCCCGAAAAACCGCTCGATCGCCGTTTCTCCCTTCCATACACGCTCCCGGTCGATCTTCCCCTGCAGGGAGAGGGCGATGAGCACGAGGGCGACCCCCAGAAAGTCGGAGCCTGTATATGCAATCGCGGTCCCGGCCCACCCGAGGGCCGTATACAGGACCCCCCAGTAGGCCGCCCGGCGGTAGCCGCCCCTCCGGGTGGAGCGGAAGATCCGCACATCGCGAATCCAGAGAAACGAGACGACGATCGCCCCGAAACCGGCAATTGCTGCGAGAATGCTGAGAGCCATGGCACCAGTACATATTATCTCTCGCTTCTTCCATATTGTTAGTATCGAGAAGCGATGACCGGAACCGCCAGCGTCAGGGATGTGCTCGAGGCCTTCAGGGAGGGGCGTATCTCGCGGGAGGAGGCAGAGCGGCTCATCGACGGGCTGCGGGTGGAGATGGTCGGGGACCTTGCCCGCCTCGACCTCGGAAGATCGGCCCGGTGCGGCATGCCCGAGGTGGTGCTCGCCGAGGGGAAGGAGACCGGGCAGCTCACCGCCATCCTCACGCGCTACCTCGAGGTCTCCGGCCGGTGCATCGCCACCCGCGTGAATCCGGAGCAGGAAAAAGAGATCGAACGGTTATGCGCGGAGGCGGGCGCCGGGTGCAGGGTCAACAAGGAGGCACGGGCCGTGGTGCTCTGGACCTCCCCGCCAAAAGAAAAGCACGGGGGGTTGGTCGGGATCATCACTGCCGGCACCTCGGACATCCAGGTCGCAGAGGAGGCGCGGGTGATCGCCGAGGAGATGGGCTGCGAGGTCAGGACCGCCTACGACGTGGGCGCGGCGGGCATCCACCGGCTCTTTCCCGCGCTCAAAGATCTCCTCGGCGTCCACGTCTTCATCGTGGCGGCGGGGAGGGAGGGGACCCTTCCGGCCGTGGTGGCAGGCCTCGTGGACCGGCCGGTCATCGGGGTGCCGGTGAGCACCGGCTACGGCTACATGGGAAAGGGCGAGGCGGCGCTCGCGAGCATGCTCCAGTCCTGCGCCGTCCTTGCAGTGGTCAATATCGATGCGGGCTTTGTGGCAGGGGCGCATGCCGCCCGCATCGCGGAGATGGTGGCAAGCAAATGAGTAGAGGATTCTATATCGGGAGGTTCCAGCCCTATCACAACGGGCACCAGTCGGTGCTCGAGCAGATCAGCGGAGTGGTGGACGAGATCGTGATCGGGGTGGGGAGCGCGCAGCTCTCCCACGAGGTTGAAAACCCCTTTACCGCCGGCGAGCGGGTGCTGATGATCACCCGGTCCTTAAAGGACCTGAAATGCCCCATCTACGTCATCCCCATCGAGGACATCCAGCGGAATGCGCTCTGGGTGGCCCATGTCCGCTCCATGTCACCCCCCTTCGAGAAGGTCTACTCCTCAAACCCGCTCGTCATCCAGCTCTTCTCGGAGGCCGGGCTTGCGGTAGAGTCCCCGGACATGTACGAACGCCACACCCACAGCGGGACCGAGATCAGGCGGCGCATGCTGAACGATGAGCCCTGGACCGATTTCGTACCCCCCGAGGTGGTCCGGGTCATCGAGGAGGTCAGGGGTGTGGAGCGGCTGAAGAACATCGCAGGCACCGACTGACCATGGCCGGGTTTTTCGACCGCCTTATGGGGAGGGGGGCACCGGAGAAGAAGGCCGAAGAGATCACGCTCGAGGAGGTCTCTCTTCTCATCGGGGAGCGGAAGAGGGCGGCCGATGAGGAGTTTCGGGGGCAGGCGGAGGCGTCGAGGGCCCGGCTCTCCGATCTGGTCGACCACCTGCAGGTCCTGCTCAAAAATCTTGCCTCTGGGGAGGCGGAGGAGAAGCGCCCGCCGCGCCTTGAGAAGGTGGTCAAGACCTCCATCCCGTCCTTCTGCAGCGCCATGGAGACCATCCTCTCCCGCCCGCTCCCCGAGGAGCCGGAGGCCCTGTATGAGGAGACCGCGGCGATGGTCAAAAAGATCGTGCGCGCCATGCGGGGGCAGGGAAAGTACATCGCCGGCATGCTGCCCGGGGAGATGAAGGAGATCAGGATCACGGTCGACGGGATGGGAGGCGAGCTCAACGCCCTCACCAGTGCCTAC
>JAVVFN010000204.1:0-2456 GCA_032250645.1 Methanomicrobiaceae archaeon
GGGTATCTCTGTGGATGTCCGCCACATCATGCTGGTCGCAGATATGATGTGCATGGACGGCGAGGTGAAGCAGATCGGCCGCCATGGAATTGCCGGCGAAAAGGAGAGTGTCCTCTCCCGTGCAGCATTCGAGGTGACCGTCAACCACCTCCTGGATGCGGCGGTGGCAAACGAGGTGGATGTGCTGGAGGGCGTGACAGAGAACGTCATCGTCGGCCAGCCGATCCAGCTGGGGACCGGAGACGTCAGACTCGTCGCCAGACCGATTAAATAGGAGATCAGAGAATGGATTTTGAAACTTCATTGCGACGTGCGATCAAGTCAGGAACCGTGTTGATCGGCCAGAATGTCACCAGGGAGAGCATCCTGGACGGGTCGGCAAAGATGGTGGTGGTGGCAAAAAACTGCCCTGCAGAATTTATCGGGTTCCTGGACGGTCAGGACATATTCACCTACCGATATGAAGGCTCCGGCATGCAGCTGGGGAAGACCTGTGGAAAACCATTTGTGGTAAGTGCACTTGCCGTGGTGGATGCGGGGGAGTCCGACATCCTCGGGCTGATGAGGGCGTAGCATGGCAGAGATTGTGCTGAACGAGGACTGCCTTCGGCTCATGTCCCAGTTCGAATCGATCACCGGTGCCGGAAGCCGTGACTGTATCATTGATGATCGCAATGAACGCCTCATCTTCGTGATCAACCAGGGAGAGATGGGCCGTGCGATCGGCAAGCAGGGTATGAGTATCAAGAACGCGTCCGATGTGATGGGCAAGCGCATCGAGGTGGTGGAGTACTCCGGCGACCCGGAGCAGTTCATCCGCAACTGCTTCCTCCCAGCCCAGGTCAAGTCGATCGAGATCCGCCCCAATGAGGATACCGGGGACCTGATCGCCTACGTCGACGTGCGGGAGGAGGACCGCGGCATTGCGATCGGAAAGGCGGGCAAGAACATCTTCAAGGCAAAGAGGCTCGCCCAGCGGCAGCATGATGTCGCCGATATCCTGCTCTTGCAGGACGAAGAATAATTTTTTTTGTTTTTCAGGCCTCGATTCGCCGGTCAATCAGCGGCCAGGCCTCTTTTACCTTCTGCCCGGGACGGTACTCCTTGAACTGTTTGAGTGACACCGTCAGATCCCTCGTGAAGGCAAAGTAGCCGATCTGGGTGTTCCTGCAGAGGTTCATCGCCATGTCCATCAGCCCCCGGGGATCGGGCCGCGCTTCCCCGAGCCAGATATGGAAGATGTTGCCACCGTCCACGATCGGGAAGAAGACATGCTCGATCTCCATCCTCCGCGTGAGCGGCACGTCTGCACCGGGTGTCACGTGGGTCCCGTTGGTGTAATAGACCGGGAGATCGAGGGTCGTACCGATCTTCTCCCTCGCCCCCTCGAGATCCCCCTTCACGATCGCCTCCGCGTGCCGGGAGAACTCCTTGTTGATGAGGTCGGCGACTGCAAATCTCTGGCCGGTGGTCTCTGCCGGTGTCCGGGCGAGCGCAATGGTCATCCCTAATTTCGCCGAGAGTTCCTTTGCGTAAAGCTCCATCTCTGTCATGGCCCGGATGGCGAGGTGGAATGCCGCGTCCGACTCGTGCAGCTGGGAATCGCAATGGTGCTGGACCATCTCGTTCACCCCTACGATCCCGATAGTGTACACCAGCCCTTCGAGGTCCACGGCCTGACATCCTCTCTCCCTCGTACTCGGGTCGAGCGGACGCTGCATGGCGAAGGGCATCCTCCCGTTTGCCCTGATATGATCCATCCACCTCCGCTTGATCCGGAAGACATCCACCGAGACGTCCATCAGTTTTTTCAGTTCTGCGAAGAGGCGGGCGTCGTCCCCGGCTGCCCGGTAAGCCGCCCTCGGGCAGTTTACCGAGATGACCTGCCAGGATCCCATGGAAAAATGCATCCCTTCCCCGAAGACGAGTTTGGTGTCGAAATCATCGTCTTCGTCGGCGAGCGAGGAGAACTGGTAGGCGCAGCACTGGTAGCACGAGATCCCCTCCCCTGCCCCGCGATAGGGAGGGATCTGGTTGTCGTAGTAGGGAGTTCCGTACTTTGAGGCAAGTTCGAAGGTGAGGAGGTAGAGGTCCCGGTAGGACGGGATATCCGGGTGCTCCCGGTTGAACTCTTCATCCTCGGCCATGAAGTCGGGCTCGATGCTGATCTCGGGCTTGGGGAAGTTGAACGGCTTGCCCCAGAAGTCGCCTTCCAACATCACCTCCATGAGCGCCTTGAAGAGGAGGCGGACCTCTCTCTCAAACTCCCCGTAGATCCGTCTTGGTGCGGCTCTGCCGTCCCATACCGTCCCCTTGTATACGCAGGGCTTGTCCCTCCAGAGTGCCGGTACCCCCGGGGAGAGCTGCACCGAGGAGAAGACCACCTGGCCGCCACGGGCCACCATCATCTGGGTCATCTCGTAGACGAACATCTGCATGAGCTGTTTCATCTCGCC
>JAVVFN010000205.1:0-2451 GCA_032250645.1 Methanomicrobiaceae archaeon
GGGAGAAGAACGACCTGATCATCGTCCGGACGCTCCGGAAGTTCGAACAGGAGAAGTACAGCCTCCCTCTCCTTCTCACCGCGGACACGAACGTGGCAAAGCTCTGCGAGGCCGAGGGGCTGGCCCATTTCCTCTTCGACTACCCGTACGAGATCACGGTGCAGGAATGCTCCCCGAAGGAGGCGGTCTGGTTCCTCTCCTTCCTCGCGATGACCTTCGGACTTGTAAAGTGCGGACCGGTCATCATCTATGGGGAGTTCGGGGGGAAGGGCGGAAGGGACCACGATCTCAAGCTCAAGTTCCGAAACCCGGACTTATGCCGTGAGTTTGAGAAGGAACTCGACCTCTGCCGCAGGCTGATGGCTCTCGGGATCGAGCAGTAATCTATTTTTTCAGCCAGTCGTCTCCCCTCGTGAAGCGGCCGTAAGCCGGCTGAGGAATACGTTGACCCAGATGTAGCCGGCCGAGGTGCCCAGGATGTTCCCGGCCACGATGCCGAAGTAGACCCCCACCTCCCCGAGCCCAAAGACGATCCCCAGCAGGTATGCGAAGACCGCGATGAAGACGAGGTTACGGAGCAGGTTGATCACGAGCGAGGTGATCCCGTGGCCGGTCCCCTGGAAGACCGAGGAAGAGAACATGCCGAACGGCACGAACGGGTAGAAGAGGCACATGGTCCGGAAGAACAGGATGAACGCGGGCGCAAGGGAGGCACTCTCCGGCGTATACGTGAAGAGCGTGGTGATCTGCGGGGCGAGGATATACGTGAGCGCGCTTGTCAAGAGTGACAGCCCCACCCCGATCTTGAGGGAATAGGTGAGTGCGACCCGTATCTTTTCATACTCCCGTGCGCCGTAAGCTGCCCCCGCCACCGAGACCAGCGAGGTGGTGATGCCGGTGAGGGGCACGATGGCGAACATCACGATCCGCCACCCGGAGGTGAAGACCGCTACCGCGTCTGTCCCGGCAACGGTCACGAGGATGCCATTATTGATGATCACCACCATGCTCATCAGGAAAAACTCGAAACTCGCGGGAAGACCCACACCAAGGATATCCCGGATAGTGCGGCCTTCAGGCCTGAAATCCCGGAAGGAGAGGTTCACGTAGGTATCCTTCTTCCCGACGAACCAGTAGGTGAGCACACCTGCAACGCTTGCGACCGAGATCACCGTCGCGAGGGCCGCGCCGGCCACCCCGAGCCCGGCACCGTAGATCAGGATCGGGTCGAGGACGATGTTGAGGATGGAGGATGCAGCCATCGCATACATGGTTCTCCTTGTATCCCCCTCTGCCCGCAGGATCGCATAGACACACTGGACGTAAAGGAAGAATATCGTGCCCAGAAAGACGATGCTCCCGTACTCCGCTGAGAGATCGGAGACCGATTCCCCGCCCATGAGGGTGACGATCACGTCGATGGAGGGGACGAAAAGGACTGTCAGCAGAACTGCGGCCGTGATGACAATCAGGAGGGAATGTACGGCGGCGCGGTCTGCCCCGGCCTTATCACGCGCCCCGATCCGCCGGGAGACGACGGAGGTGACCCCGGCGCCAAGCCCGTTGGACAGGCCGATGAGGATCATGAAGAGGGGCACCACAAAACCGACCGCGGCCAGCGCATCGGGTCCCAGCCCGGCCACCCATATCGCATCTGCGAGGTTGTAGATCGCCATCAGGAACATCGCGACGATCATCGGCCCTGAGAGTTTCCGGACGGCCGCCCTCGGGTCCCCTCTCAGGATGCTCACCCCTCGGGTAATATGCTCCTCGAATGCCTCCGGCTCTCCGGTGACCGGGCCCTCCTTCATCTGCTGCTCCCAGATATCCAGAAACGTTGCGGGAGATACGGGATAAAAGGATCGGAGGAGGGGTTGACAGCAAATGGGCATTCATTCCATCGGATGCCCCAATCCATCCGAAATATGCCGCTTAAGCGGAGAAATTCCCGGGGATTTTCAGCTTTTCCAGAAAATGGGGGAAAATAGTGGATTACAGTTTCCGGCCACAGGTCAGTATGAACGCCGCCATGACCCCGAAGAGGATGAGAGGGGGAGAGATCGAGGCCTCTGTAGTGGGGGGAATTGTGGTTTCCGGAGCAGAGAGCTCGGGGGGCACGAAATCAGGTTCCCGGAAGGATAGCCCCATGAGCTCTGTCACCTCCACTTCCTCGCCGCCAGGGAGCACGCGTGCCATGCACGAGTCAGAGTAAATGCCTGCACATACCGCAGGATCCATGACTGTCTTTGCCGAATATCCCTGCTCTGCACAGTAGCTGTACTCGGCGCCCATCTCGCCCCTCAGAAACGCCCAGCTCTCAATCCGTGATCCGCCGTCGACGATGCAGAAACCAGTATCTCCTGCCTCATTGCTCTCCACGGCAGACGGTCGTACCGGTGGTTCCGGAGGAAGTGAAATGTTACGGTGCCCTCCCTGTCAGGTGGCAATGGG
>JAVVFN010000206.1:0-2445 GCA_032250645.1 Methanomicrobiaceae archaeon
GCTCGTCATCGTCCACGGGGAGCGACTGGGGTGGCTTTCCTTTGACCCGGTAGATCGCCGGTTCCGGTTCGACCCCGCACCCGAAGGACTCCCCTTCATCCTCCCTTACGCCACCCGGGGCATCATCGACTTCGATACCGCGATCGATCCTTCAGGAGGGCAGCCTTCGGGCCGTATCGGCGGAAAGCGGTTCAGAGTCAGGACGGATGAGCCGGAAGGGTCCATTATCGTCCGCTATGGTGACCGCTACGGCACCGGGGTCCTGAAAGAGGGGTACCTGAGGGTGAAGGAGGTGCGCCCGATCCCGGCGCGGAATAACCGGGACCCGGGCTGGGACCTCGTGGTGGAGAAGAACCGCCACCACTTAAAGAACCTCGAGCGGCATGCGATCCGGGCCATCCGGCAGCACATGAAAGATCGGCCGCGGGCCAATGTCTCGTTCTCCGGGGGCAAGGACAGCACGGCGGTCCTGGCGATCGCTCGCAAGGCAGGGGTCACAGAGGCGTTCTTCATCGATACGGGGATCGAGTTTCCTGAGACCGTGGCATTCGTCGAGGAGCAGGGGGTAGAGATCATCCGGAGGGGAGGGGATTTCTGGGCGGCGGTGCAGAAGGCAGGACCCCCGGCCAAAGACCACCGGTGGTGCTGCAAGCTCCTGAAACTAAACCCCCTCAAGCTGCACCTTGCCGATACCGGCGCCTGCGTCACCATCCAGGGAAACCGGTGGTACGAATCGTGGAACCGGGCTGACCTGGATATTACCAGCCAGAACCCTGCAAACCCCCTCCAGCTGAACATCTCCCCCATCAGGAACTGGCGGGCACTGGAGGTCTACCTGTACCTCTGGTGGCAGAGGATCCCCTACAATCCCCTGTACGATCAGGGATTCGAGCGGATCGGCTGCTACCTCTGCCCGGCGATGCTCGAGAGCGAAGCTGAAAGGCTCAGGGGGATCCACCCGGAATTTGCAGGCCGCTGGGAGGGGTTCCTCGGGCAGTGGGCAGAGGCCCGGGGTCTTCCCCCCGAGTTTGCTGAATGGGGCCTCTGGCGCTGGAAGACGCTCCCGCCGAAGATGCAGGAACTCTGCAGGTCCCGGAATATCACCCTCCGTGAAAGGCCTGCTGCTCCTGCGCCGGCCCCTGCGGTACAGGAAAGAGAAGAGGATACGATGAGCCTTGAACACGTCAGGAAGGACTTTTCCATGGTCTCTGACCTGATCTACCTGGACAGTGCCGCCACCAGCCTCTCCCCCGAGCCGGTGCTGGAGGCGATGCTGGAATTCGAGCGGAACTACAGGGCCAACGTGGGCCGCGGAGTCCACCGGCTGGCCCAGATCGCCTCCCAGCGGTACTGGCATGCCCACGAAAAGGTAGCCAGGTTCATCGGGGGCGAGAAGGGCACCACGGTATTTACCAAGAACACGACGGAGGCCATCAATATGGTCGCCCGCGGGCTCGGGCTGCGGAAGGGTGACCGGGTCGTGACCACCATCCTCGAGCACCATTCAAACCTTCTCCCGTGGATGGAGCTTGTGAAGCAGGGGATCGAGCTGGAGATCGTGGATATCAGACCGGACTACTCCCTCGATCTCGAGGCGCTGGAAGCGGCAGTCAACGGGAGGACCCGCCTCGTCACCCTCACCCACGCCTCGAATGCCGTAGGGGTGATCACGCCGGTGGAGGAGGTCGCCCGCATCTGCCAGGAGAAGGGATCGCTCCTCCTCGTCGACGGGTCTCAGTCGGTCCCCCATCTCCCGATCAATATTCAAAAGATCGGGGCTGATTTCCTCTGCTTCTCGGGCCACAAGATGCTCGGGCCGACCGGGACCGGGGTGCTCTGGATGAAGGAGCCGGTGCTTGCACCGAGCGATTTAGGCGGCGGGATGGTCGAAACGGTGAATAAAACCGGGTACACCCTGGCCGAAGGCTACCAGCGGTATGAAGCCGGGACACCCCACATCGCCGGGGGGATCGGCCTCGGGGCGGCGGTCGATTACCTTTCCGGGATCGGCATGGACAAGATCAGGCGCTATGAGGAGGATCTCGCCACACGGCTGATCGAAGGGCTGAAGGGCATCGAGGAAGTCAGCGTCTATGCCAATCCGGATCCGGCGGGGCGGATCGGGGTCGTCTCGTTCAATGTAGCCGGGTACCACCCCCATGAGGTGGCGC
This sequence comes from Methanomicrobiaceae archaeon, assembly GCA_032250645.1. Taxonomy (GTDB): domain Archaea; phylum Halobacteriota; class Methanomicrobia; order Methanomicrobiales; family Methanomicrobiaceae; genus JAVVFN01. The sequence continues at coordinate 2,172 of JAVVFN010000206.1, forward strand.
AGGCGCTTGACGAGAACGCGGATATCATGGTACGCTCCGGCCACCACTGCTGCATGCCCCTGATGGAGCGGCTGGGCCTGCCGGAGGGCACGGTTCGGGCAAGCGTCTCCCTTTATTCGACGGTACACGAGGTCGATACCCTGCTTGTCACGGTCGGGGAGATTGCCAAAAGCCGCTGAGGAGAGGCTTTAGATATCGCGGAAAGGCGCAATATCGCACCCGGTGCAGGGGAGGCACATCGTCCGGGCCGCGAGAGGATCAAGGCCGTACACTG
>JAVVFN010000207.1:0-2369 GCA_032250645.1 Methanomicrobiaceae archaeon
GCCTGGACAACACGGACCGACCGCATGCTGTACTGCGACCGGAGTTCAGGCGAGAGCGGGGCAGAGAGGAACTTACCCTTCTGGTGGAGGGGGGCATTGTACCGACCCTTCCTCTGTTTCCTCGGTTGTGTGCTTTGAATACGTACCATCACTCTCACCTCACACGATGATGGTCGCCATCGACCCGATCTTGGGGAATCGCTCTGCCACCTCTCGGGCGACAGGCCCCTTGATCTCGGTCCCCCGCGGCTCACCGCGCTCGTTGGTGATGACCATCGCATTGTCTTCGAAACTGAGGCGAAGCCCGTCGATCCGCCTGATCTCTTTTTTCTGGCGGATCACCACTGCCTTCACGAGTTTCCGGCGCATCTCGGGCGTACCCTTCTTCACCGTCACCGTGGCCATGTCACCAAGGCCGAGCTTGGGCTGCCGGCGCCGGACCCCGTGGTACCCGTCTACAGATACCACCTGGACAAGGCGGGCCCCGGTATTGTCTGCACAGAGCATCCTTGAACCGGTCTCCAGCGCCCTTGGCGTCTTTGACTGCTTCGCCTTCATTCTATCTGCACCTCAACAACCACGAATGTCTTGGTCTTTGACAGTGGCCTGCATTCCGCGATCCTGACCTGGTCGCCGACCTTCACTCCAAGGCATGGCGGCGAGTGTGCATGGATCCGGGAACTGCGCTTCTCATATCGCTTGTATTTCCGTACATAATGCAGGTAGTCGCGTTCCACCACGACCGATCCCTGCATCCGGTCACTCACGACTTTGCCGGTGATCACCTGGCCGCGCACCGGCAAACTGCCGTGAAATGGACAGTTCACGTCATCGCATTCCTTTTCCGGAATCCTGACGTTTAATCCTGGATTTCTTGCCATTTTTTCCCTCTATCCTTGATACGCATACCGACTCTCTTCTCAGGCTGCATTACCAGCACCGACCCATCAACCAGCAGACGGGTATCATCGGGAAGGTGCAGTTCAAAGACGGCCTTATGCTTCTGAATTCGCCTGATCCCCTGCTCTGTCCTGATCGCCAGCATGTTCCTCGACTCGTCGATAATCGTCCCCGAGATCCCGACCTGCCGGAGATTGGAGGACCCCACCACGCGGGCGTAAAGCCCGATGAGTTCATGCCGTACCAGGTTCTGCGGGGTGATCATCGAGTGCTCCTCTTCCTCTGCTCCGTCTTGATTCTGGCAATGGTGCGCTTGATTTCCCTGATCTGGCCAGGATTCTCGGTTGCACCGCCGGCGCTGACCTTTCCGCGATACTGGAGAAGCTCGAGCTGGAGCTTGGCGAGGTTCTCGGAGAGCTCCACGTCGCTCTGCTGGGAGACTTCCTGGTACCGGTAGATCGCCATTCACTCCACCTCAGGGATATCTTCCATGCTCTCGAGCTCCTCGTCGATCTCTTTCCCGAGGGCCTCGGGAGAGACTTCCTCTTCCCGCTCTGCCTTCCCGGCCGGTTTCTCGGGTTCAAGCACCTCGAAGTGGTCAGGAAGCTTTGCACCCGGGGGCACGATCTTGACACTGACCCCGATGGTGCCGAGCTTCTTGATGGCGACTGCGTAGCCCTTCTCCACGATGGTCTCGCTCGGCTCCCCGGCATGCTTCACGTAGCCCTCCACAAATTTCTGGACCCGTGCACGCGACCCGGTGAGTTTTCCGGCAACCACGACCTCGCACCCGAGAGCGCCTGACTCCATCACGCGCCGGATGACGCTCATGCCGGCCTTCCGGAAGTACCAACCGCGTTCAAGGGAGTTTGCGAGGCGTTCGGCCATGATCTGGGCATTGAAGCTGGGGTTCTCCACCTGCTGGACCTCGATCTGGGGCGATTCCACCCCGAACTTTACGGCGAGGTCCTGGGTGATCTGGCGGACCACCTTGCCGCCCTTGCCGATCACGATCCCCGGCTTTTCTGCCCAGATCGTCACCTGGGTGCCGAGGGGGGTACGGATCATGTCCATCCCACCGTAGCCTGCGCGTTTCAGTTCTTTTATGAGGAACTGCTCGACGCGGGCCTTCCGAACGCCGTTCTCGATGAACCTCTTCTCGACTGCCATCACTCCACCTCCCGCACGATCAATTCGATATTGACCGTTTCACGCCTTTTGGGGGTGGCCCTTCCCATCGCACGGGGGAAGATGCCACGGAACCCGCGGCCGCGGTTCGCGGCAACGTGCACGATCTTCAGGTTCTCGGTGTCAAGGCCGATGTATTCGGCATTCTTCTCTGCGCTTCGGAGCAGCCTGATATAGCCGAGTGATGCCTTTACCGGGAACCGGCCTGCGTCCCACCCGGAAAGCGAGCGCTTGTGGCCGACGTTCCGGTTGAACCGCCTGAAGGGTACCGCCTTCTTCTT
>JAVVFN010000208.1:0-2350 GCA_032250645.1 Methanomicrobiaceae archaeon
GTGGCGTTGATGACCGAGCTTCTGGGTGTCGGGCCCGAAGACCGTGTTCTCGAGATCGGCGCCGGGAGCGGCTATCAGGCGGCGATCCTTGGATATGTTGCAGGTGAAGTGATCAGCATTGAGCGCCTGCCCGAGATCGCGGAGCAGGCAAGGGGACACCTTCGCGCTCTCGGGATCGAGAACGTGACGGTCATCTGTGGGGACGGCACCAGCGGATATCCCGAGAAGGCGCCATACGAAGGGATCATCATCACCGCCGCAGCCCCGGACGTCCCACAGCCGCTCATCGACCAGCTTGCTGAGGGCGGCGTCCTGGTCGCACCCATAGGCGGCAGGGATGTCCAGACTCTGGTCAGAGTGGTGAAAAAAGGGGAAAAGACGGTCACCACATCCCATGGCGGCGTCTGCTTCGTGCCGCTCATCGGCGAGCATGGCTGGGAGAGCAGTTCCTCGGGTGGGGATTTTGAACATTATTGATATTACACGGGCATTCTCCCCGGATATTGTCGTATATCCCGGCGACCTGAAACCGGAATGGGAGACGGTAAAGAACGGGCAATACCGGACCACTCTCCTCCACATGAGCAGCCATAGCGGGACGCATATCGACGCTCCGCTCCATTACTTCGAGCACGCGATGTCTATCGACCAGATCCCCCTCTCTCTTCTGGTAGGAGATGTGTGGGTGCAAGACCTCTCCTCTCACCGCGGAGAGATACAACCAGAGCATCTGGAAGGTCTCCCCCCCGGAACCGGCCGCCTCCTTATCAGGACCTGTTTCTCAGGAAAAGATGAATTTTCACCAGATTACCCGTACCTGACCCCTGAATCGAGTCGGTGGCTCCGTGACAGGGGTGTCAGGTGCGTGGGTGTGGATAGCCCCTCCATCGAGGTCTTCCAGGGGGACGGGACCGTGCACAGGCTCCTTCTCGAATCCGGGATCATCATCATTGAACTGCTGGATCTCGCGAAAGTGGCGGAGGGCCGGTACCTCATGGCCGCCCTCCCCCTCCCCCTGAAAGGCGTCGACGGTTCTCCTGCCCGTGTGATCCTCATCGAGAACGGAGAGGAGGAATTTCAATGAACCTTATCGATGATTCGGTGGAGAAGCTGCAGGCGCTGATCTTCGGGAGCGGATGCGAAGACAACCTTGCGGAACTCAGACGTCGTCCCGACGCTCCCACCTGCCAGTATGTCAGGGGGGTCACGCTTGAGTGCGTATTCGGGGGGCGTATCACCCACCTGGTGACCGATTTCCCCGTGCAGGCGACCACCCGGATCTCCTTTATGTTCGGGCAACCGATGGACACCCCGGAGAAGAGGACGGCCGCCTGCGCCATCCTTAATGCGGTGAGTAAATTTCTCTGTATCACGCGCCGGACAGAAGCCTGCCAGAAGACGGACTACGCTCCCTGTCTCTCGTCACTCCGTGACATGCTGGGAGAGAACAGGGTATTCGTTGCGGGTTTCCTCCCTGGCGCCGCGGACCGTCTCGGCGACCATCTCGTGGATGATCCCGAGGGGGCGGATGTCATCCTTGTCCCCGGGGATGGAATCCTCTCAGATGAGGGGAATGCGGTGCTGGAAGAGTACCGCGGCAGGAAGAGGATGGTATTTCTCGGCCCGGAGACTTCCGGGGTATGCAGCCTTCTCAACCTTGAACACTGGTGCCCGTTTGGGAGATAACTGCCGTATTATCGAAATCATCGCTGCGTTACTGCGTTTCATTCGCGATGAGATTATCGTATTTTAATATCCTTATCTCTGCATGGTACAGAGCATTTATATTTACCAATGGGAAAATTTCGCGAATGCGGATAATGAAATAAACCCCATTCAAGGCACAAAGTGATGCCATACATATGATTCTCAAATACCCTACGGAACTCGGAAAATAATGAGGATATCTTCCACGGAATCGTGGATTTGATAATTCAAGTTCTGCTACTGATACTCATGGACTCGTCGGCGCTTCCAGTGATCCGGATATATGCAAATCATCAGGGAGAAGTGGTATGAATAAACTAGATACGATGAATACAGAACTTTAAAGCACAAAAATGACAACACTTCAAATGTCAAGAAAAGGGTAGTTTGATGAAGAGCATCACGAATAAGACCGGAAAGATCCTCATTCTCGTCTCACTCGTAATTTTTTTCGCGGTGAGCCTTTGGTTGCGCCTTCTCCCGATGGAGACAATTGTCACAGATGATTTTGTCAACCTCCTCGGGAATGATCCGTGGTATAAGCTTCGGCAGATCGAAATAACCGTCCAGCAATTCCCAGGATATGCCTGGTTTGATCCGATGACGGAATTTCCCACGGGCAACGTCATCCACTGGGGCCCCC
>JAVVFN010000209.1:0-2332 GCA_032250645.1 Methanomicrobiaceae archaeon
TGCAGGGCGAAAGTATCAGCGGGAGATCAGGAACAAGAGTGCAGCGAGCCTCGCCTCCAGCACGGCGGGGTCGGGCACCACCGGTTCACAGCGGTGGATAGTGAGCCTCCGCCCCCGTGCCACTCCCTCCCCCTTCACCTCGCACCCGACAGGGAGGTCCTCGGTGATGAGGAACCACCGGGTCCCGTCGTCAATGCACCTCCCGAGAGCCGTCTCCATCACCGTCCCGCAGAACTCCACCCGCCCCTCCCTGCGGCCCACCACAGAGAGGCCGCCCCCAAATCCCACCTGCAGGATGCCGCGGCGCAGTTCCGCCCGGTAGATCTCCACGGGGTCCCCCACCTCCATATCGGTGAGCGCCCCCGCCCCCCTGACCCGCGCAGTGACCGTTCCCGACCGATCGCACACTGTGATCTCCCTGCTCCAGACCGCTTTACCGTTCGCACCGGTTTTGAGGGCGGGCGGGGATACGGCACTCACCTCCCCCTTCACCGAGAGGCGCCCTTCGCCGGAGATCTCGGAGACAGGGGTGAAGGAGACCTCGATCGTCTCTTCCACCAGCTCAATGGCAGAGGACTCCCCGAGGGAGTATTCCCCGGGGCCGTTTCTGTTCCGGCGTGCGCCGCGTATCCGGACCGTGCTCCTCTCCGGAATCTCCGAGAGCAGTTCCGGTGCCCAGCAGACGACCCGTGCGACCTCTTCGGCATTCCCGGCGAAGAGCTCCACCATCTCCCCCCGCGTCCCGTCATTGCGCGTAAACTCCCGGCGCTCTCCCACGGAGAGGAGCACCGCATCGAAGCTGGCCTCGTCGGCGCGTCCACTGTTCCTTCCCTGAAAGGACTCGCGGGTGACAAGTTCGCAGGCGGTCTTCTGCAGCGCAATCGCATGCACCTCCAGCCGCCTGTGCTCCTTCGGGCGTCCCACGATCTCAAGGACGTCCCCGGGGGCGATCTCGTCCACCGCGGCAGCATACTCATCCCAGAGCACCACCGCGATCTCTCCGGTCTCGTCGCCGACGAGGATGCGGGAGACATGGCCCTCGGCCCCGCCTTCCCTGGAGAATGCTTTCGGGCCGGCGACCTCGAGCACCTTTCCAAAGAAGCAGACACAGGAAGATGCCGATCCGATCCTGCTGATCTGCAGGTGCTCGCGCCCTGCCTCCCGGACCACCAGCATCGCAGCAGTGGAGAGATCGAGAAGCTCGCCGGACTCCCGGACCTTCCCCTCGACCCGGCGCTCGAACTCCTCCCTTGAGAAGAGATCATCGACGAGGACATAATGGGACTGCACGCGAGGTTCTCCGGGAGGATCACCGCTGCCAGGGGGGCCGGACCATGGTGGAAGCAAGGTCCCCCACGGTCTCCGCCCGCCGCATCAGGGCCGCCTCCGTGCCATGGAGCAGCACCTCGGGGCACCGGGGACGGCTGTTGTACTGGGACGACATGGAGAACCCGTAGGCGCCTGCATCCAAAACCGCGACGAGATCCCCGGCGTAAGCACGGGGAAGGGACCGGTCCTTCGCAAGGATATCGCCCGTTTCGCAGATCGGCCCGGTCACGGTGGAGGTCCCCTCCGGCGGCGCGTCCGCCCGGTTTGCCACCAGCACCTCATGGTAGGCATCGTACATGACCGGACGGGCGAGGAGGTTGAAGCCCGCGTCCACGTTGACGAAGCGGGTGTGCGTCTCCTTCACCGAGTTGACCCCCGTGAGCAGCACGGTGGAATCTCCCACCAGGTACCTTCCGGGCTCCACCCAGAGCGAGACCGCCAGACCCCGCTCCCTCGTCCCCTCGCAGAAGACCGGCATCACCGCGGCCGCGTACTCCTCGGGGGTCGGGGCGGTATCCGAGGACCGGTGATAGGGGATCCCGAGCCCTCCGCCGATGTCCAGGAACTCGAGCGCCACCCCCATATCCTTCACCTTCCCGGCGACCCCGATCATCACCGCGGCAGCACGGGCAAAGGGCTCAACCGAGAGGATCTGCGACCCGATATGGCAGTGCATCCCCACTGGGCGGATCCCGGGAGCGCTCAGGGCCTCCCGGTAGGCGTCCAGTATCTTTCCGGCAGGGATGCCGAACTTGGAGGTCGCAAGCCCGGTCGCGATCTTCGGGTGGGTGGGCACTTCAAGGGCCGGGTTCACCCGGAAGGCGATATCCACCACTCTTCCTGCACGGGCGGCAATCGTGGAGAGCTGGTAGAGCTCGTCGAGCGAGTCGACCGAGACCTTCACCCCGCTCATCACGGCGAGGACAAGGTCGCTCCGGCTCTTTGAGCTCCCGTTGAAGAGAAGCCGGGAGGGTTCCATCCCTGCCATGAGGGCGAGCTCAAG
>JAVVFN010000020.1:0-12985 GCA_032250645.1 Methanomicrobiaceae archaeon
CATGCCATAAGAGCAGCAGTGCCTATGGCAACAGCATCTGCCCCCATTGCAAGCGCCTTTACAAAGTCGGAAGATACCCGTAAGCCGCCTGTTACCACAAGGGAAATATCTTTTATCGCCCGGTCATCAAGGAACTTCCTTGCCCGGTATAATCCGAATATGGTTGGAATGGAAGTTGCCTGCTTGACAAACTTCGGTGCTGCTGCTGTTGCACCCGGTCTCCCGTCAATGGTGATGAAATCGGGTCCTGCAAAAAGGATGGCTTCAAGATCCTCCTCTATATCCCCGGCAGCAATTTTTACCCCGATCGGTTTTCCGCCGGATTTCTCCCGTAACCAGCGTACCTTCTCTTTCAGATCCTCACGGGACCTGATGTCCGGGTAGCTGGCCGGGCTGATGATATCGGTCCCTTCAGGATAACCCCGAACACGGGCAATCTCAGGAGTAACCTTTTCTGCCGGGAGACGTGCACCCAGTCCCGGTTCAGCGGACTGGCCGAGTTTGATCTCGATGGCATCAACCGACTGGAGGATCTCATCTGTCACACTGTACCGGTTGGGAACGTACTCAAAGATGTATTTATATGCGAATTCCCGGGCATCGGTCAGAATCCCTCCCTCTCCCGACCCCATCGCGGTTCCCACTGCGGCGCTCCCCTTCGCAAGAGACATTTTTACCTCTCTGGAAAGTGCGCCGAAGGACATGTGGGTCACATAAAGGGGGGTCTCTATTACCAACGGGTGTTTCGCACGGGGACCGATGACCGTCCGGGTATTGACCGGAATATCGCTGTTCAGGGGTATCCGTGCGATCTGGGCACCTTTTATCAGGATGTCGTCCCAGGAGATCACCGGTTTTCTTGTTCTCATCGGTTCTGTAATGGACTCGCCCGTTGAGGATATCTTGTGGATATCCTGCATCGCAATTTCGAGTTCATCTGATTTCCGTGCCCATTCTCCCAGGTACCCGGAGATATCCTCTTTATGGACATGCGAAACTGACACGACTCCCGTAGCCCCACAGACCGGGCAGGTGAAGGTCTCTGTCACCGCTTCGACAGGTCCGGCATCGGGGAGCGGCTTCAGATGCGTTTTGTCCGACGAACAGATCGGGCATTTCCAATCATCAGGAAAATCCTCCGGAAGGGTGCCCGGTCTGATTCCAGTAATCGAGTTGCCTCGTTCTGGTTCGTACTCGAACACATTACAGACATTGCAGCGATAGCGGGTCATCATTCACACTCCACGCAACATTTTTTTTCAGTTTATGTCCCTGGCGACAGTTAAAGTGATCCTGTATTCCATCCGTCCTCCCATAACATTTTCATGCAACCCTGTTAATTCGAATCAGGACCCGGCCCCATCACCCTGCGGATTTCTTGATGAAGCGGTTCGGAGATGATCCGATCCGGGGGCAGCGATCGTTCCTGTTATTGGCCCCGAACAGACTCCCTGGGCATGAAGGAAGCCGATATCACCCGCGATGCAGAATTTGTCGTACGAAGGTAGGCATCATCCGCACATTAATGACCGAGAACATGTGCCAGGCGACCACGGATTTCATTGTGACAAAAGAAGGAAAAGGAGAATTCAAGGATACCTTACATTGTCGGGTTTGCATCCTGCAACGGATGTCCCCGGGGTAACGTGGAACGTGTCGGAGGAGATGAGAATGAACGGTGCAGAAGTCATCCACCTTCTCACCGGCATGGGCGTGGTCGTCGGCACCCACCCCATCCCCCAGAACTACGATGCCACCCACGCGAACCCTGGAACCAGGGATGCCGTGTCATGGAAGGAGCTGCTCGCTCCGACGCTCACCAATGAGAAAACACGGGTATCGTACGATTCATAATATTTCATTGAACAGGGAGCATACGGGCGCGGGTGCTCCCTTTCCCGGTATGACCGGATATCATAAAAACTCCAGCATATAAAACGATAGATAAAATTTCTGCGCGGCAATTTTGCGTGCATTGCTGAGAAGCATAGAGATTTATAGCTGGGAAGATGAGTTTCATCTGCCTCCTTACAGGGGGGTGGAGGAATGAATTGCCAAGGATGATCATCGCACATGGCCACTATATAGGGAGCTGGGGACATCTTGCGGGGCGCACGGGAAGAGTGGCGCGGGGGCATCGAATGATCCTTCCAGGTGCGGCAGGAGCAACCATAGAACATGGCCTTATCCTCCACGATAACCGGTGGATCGATGTGGAGATAGGATGGGGCAGGGAATGGCTGGTCTATCTGCAGGAGAAACTCTCGCCGTATATCTCCCCGCTGATTAAATAAAACCGAAAATTCCGGCTCTCCAGCACGCTTGCACGACCGTCATGACCCGGTCACCAATGTGTGCTCTTTTTTATCGAGATGGTGCAACGATGGATCGATGCGGACAAGCCGACACCAGTACTTTCTTGATCTTGCCCTCCGTTCGGCGCACCAGGGGACCTGCCTGCGGCGAAATTTCGGTGCGATCATCGTGGACCGGTTCAATACCATCGTCTCCACCGGGTATACCGGCGCCCCCCGAAAGCAGAGGGACTGCACTGAGCTTCGGCGGTGCTGGAGGCTGGAGCACAGGATCCCCTCCGGATCCAATTACGAGAAATGCCGGAGCGTCCATGCAGAGATGAACGCACTGCTCCAGGCGGGCAAACTCGCCCGAGGGTGCACCCTTTACCTCGCCGGATATGACGTGGAGACGGGAGATCTCACGAGGATATGGCCGTGCTTCCTCTGCTCAAAGATGATCGTGAACTCCGGGATCAGGACGGTGATCATGAGGACCGAAGAAGGGGAATACGAGGAGAGGGATCCTGTGGAGCTCTACCGGATGCGAAGCCATGAAGCACTGGGAGACGGGGAGGGGCGCGATACCATCTGACTGGACCAGGGATAAAAGCGATATAGAAAAAAAACATAATAAAGAGTCCAATAGTAAAATAAAACAAAATATGGGAGTATATGATATTCTCACCCATCCAAAAAAGGCCAAATCTCGGTATTTTTCTGATTGAAAGATTATACGTCTGCCATATCTGTATTGGCCGGCATAGCAATGCTTAAATCCTGAGAGATTGTTTTAGTAGGATATAAATATGCCCCGGTGCAATCCGGGGAGAATCTGGTATGAAAGCAATCCAAAGAACCGCCAATCACGCGGCGATGCCCGGGGGAAGCATATCCGTCGGGTGCGCGGACTCGCTTAGCGATGAGGAGATCATCCGGAGATTCCGGGAATCCGGAGCCTGGGGCCTGTACACCAGTGTCGACCTGAAACACTGCGATCCGGCCACCATCAGGGACAAGGGGAAGATACGCCAGTTCGTCGTCGAACTTACCGAGCTCATCGATATGAAGAGGTTTGGAGACCCCACCATCGTGCACTTCGGAGCAGATGAAAAGGTGGCCGGCTTCTCGATGACCCAGCTGATCGAGACCTCCCTTGTCTCCGGCCACTTTGCAAACGAATCGAATGCCGCCTACCTTGATATCTTCAGCTGCAAGGAGTACCCCCCAAGGGTGATGGCAGACTTCTGTAAATTGTTCTTCGGGGCGGCTTCATCGACCATCCACATCCTCTTCCGGGAGTAATCCCTCCCTCCCGCTTTTTCAGACTTTCATTCCCCCATTTGAGCCCATGGCGGAAGCAAGCGATCACTGCCCATCATAATGACGCGACGGGGGTCCTTTCTGAACCGATCACCAGGAGTATTTTACGCGCTTATGGCAAGAGAACAGCGCTTCGAACCCGTGGGGGAAAATCGCGATCCCACCATTCAGCCTGCCAGCTCCAGAGTATAGGGCCACCCGTTGAGATGCAGGAAGAAGGATTTCCCCCCGCAGTCATCCTGCAACCTCCGGTCTCACCACCAGGGCTGGAAGAGCTCCCGCTCCTGCTCTTCTGCCATCGCCCTTGCATACGCCTTCAGGATATCGGTGCGCGTGAGAAAACCGAGCAGGACCTCCGGGTGCTCCGGGGAGACCACCGGGAGGTGGTGGATATCGTGGGTGATCATCAGGCTCAGGGCATGCTCGAGGCTGTCGGACGGGTGAATGGTGATGAGCTGATCAGTCATCACCTCCACAACCGGTATCTCGACTGCATCCTCCCTTCCCCGCACATCGCCGATGCTCACGATGCCGATAAGGCGCCCGTTCTCGATGACCGGAAATCCTGTGTGGGAGGTCTGCTCCACCAGCGCAAGCATGGTCTCGCACCGGTCGTCCGGGCCAAGCGAGAGAACCTCTCCTGCCGGGACCATCGCTTCCGCGGTGCGGATCTCCTGCAGCACCTCCACCCTGTACTCCCCACGGTGTGCAGGAGAGCGTGCACGGTTGAGGACCTGGGACCGGAATATGGTCTCCTCGCCGCAGATAAGATACGAGATGGAGACTGCGCCCATGGCGGGGATGAGCAGGGAAAAATCGCCGGTCATCTCGATAACCATGATCATCACCGCGATGGGGGCCTTGGAGACCGACCCGAGCAGTGCGATCATTCCCACGATGACGAATGCCGGCACCGTCTCGAGGGAGACCAGCCCAGGGGCTGCAAGGTGAAAGAGCATCCCCATCGCCCCTCCAGTGGAGGCACCGATGACAAGGCCGGGCGCAAAGACACCGCCGCTCCCTCCTGATCCCACGGTGAGGGATGTGAGGAGGATCTTGGTGAACGGCAAAAGAACGATGACCCAGAGGGGGAGGAGGTTGTAGAGCGCAAGCTGCACAAATCCGTACCCGACCCCGAGATTGGCAACCCCGAGATAAGAGGCCTCCGGGGCCAGCAGCGATATCCCGACCACGGAAAGACCCGCAAGGAATGCTCCGAGCACCGGTTTTCCATACGGGGGGAGCCTGTGGACATCGAAGAACCGGGTGAAGGCGTCCTGCGTCCGGAAGAAGACCGCAATGTACAGGAGCCCCACCAGTGCAGAGACTGCGCCCAGCAGGAGGAAGAGGGGGATGTGCAGCAGCTCCCAGCTGACCGCGATTGTGACGAAGAGCGGCTCGAATCCCTCGAACATGCCGAAGATCGCATACCCGATGATGGTGGCAAGGAAGGCGGGAACCACCGCCTCGCTCTCAAAGTCCCGCATGTACAGGATCTCCGCAGCAAGGATCGCGCCGCCGAGCGGGGCGGTGAAGATCGTGGCCGTGCCTGCCCCAAGAGCAGTCGCAAGGGCGACCCTCCGCTCGCGGGTGGAGAAATTGAGCAGGTCGGCCACGATCGATGCAAGTCCCGCAGAGATCTGGGCCATCGGCCCCTCCCTCCCGGCGCTTCCCCCGGTGGAGATGGTGAGTGTGGCGGTGACCGCTTTGAGAAGGGGGGTCCGGGCACGCATCTGGCTCCCGCCGTGGAATGCACTGATCGCCGCATCCATCCCGGATCCCTCGGCCTCGGGTGCAAGAAAATACACAAGGAGCCCGGAAAGGAGGCCTCCGAGGCAGATCACCGGCAGAACCAGCCACGGAACTCCAGGCGGGGTCCACTGCGAGAGGAGGGCAAGTTCCTGCCCCTCGAAGGGAAGCGCAAGGCCAGCGAGATCTGAAAGGAAGAATCTTCCCGCCCATTTCAGTCCCTCGTAAAAAAGAAGCGCGCCAATTCCGGTGGCTATCCCTACCGAGATTGATATGGTCATCAACCTCTTAAACGAGGCCGAAATCTGCACCATCCTGGATCCACAGAGATCTGGAATTCCCGGGGTATTATGTGAACCGATCGGCGAAGGGTATAAAGTGCTGCGAAAAAAAAGGCTGATCAGACGCACATGGCATGGGATATCGGGAGTTTTAACTACCTGCTTGTCGCCTTCACCTCCATCATCGCGGTAATGAACCCGATCAGCACGGCGGCAGTCTACTTTGCGCTCACCGAAGATTTGACGGCCGCCGAACGGAAAAAGGTCAGGAACAGCGCCATACGGATCGGCCTCTTTGTGCTGGTATTCTTCGCGATCACCGGCCAGGTCATCTTCTTTCTCTTCGGCCTGACTGTCCCTGCCTTCAAGATCGCGGGGGGTATCCTGCTCCTCAATTTCGCGACCGGGATGCTGAGGGCGAAAAAAGAGGAGTACTCGATCGAGGAGCTGGAGAACATCGCCATCGTCCCCCTCGCCTTTCCGCTCACCTGCGGTGCCGGCACCATCACCACGGTCATCCTCCTCGCGTCCGAGGCAGGAAATATCTTCGAGACCTCACTGGTATTTGTCGCTATCGGAGCGTCGATCGGGATCAGTTACCTGATGATGAGATACTCCTCCACCATCTTCCGGTTCATCGGGGACCAGGAGATCCGGGTGATCGTCCGTCTGCTCGCTATCTTTGTCCTCGCCATCGCGGTCCAGTTCTTCATCTCCGGGATCGGGGAGGCGCTGCCCCAGATCCTCCAGAATATCCAGTGGTAATCAAGCGTGGATCTTTTTCAGGATCCATGCCATGTTCCTTCCCAGGTGCTCCATGGTGGCGAGCCCCTCGGAATCTCCCGCCACCTCGCCGGGGGCAAGGCCGACCCCGATGTTCCAGTAGGTCGATCCCACGGTGTACATGCCGCTGATCCCGAAGAAATGATTGATGCTGTCAAATACGTGGATGCCTCCCGCACGGCGTACTGCCACCACCGCGGCACCTACCTTCCGGGTGAAGATGGCGCCGTTTGCCACCCCCACAAAACCCGCCCTGTCGATGAGCGCCTTTGTCTCTGGGGAGAGGTCGGCAAAGTAGGTGGGTGAGCCGATGAGGATGCCGTCTGCGCTATCCATCATGGCGATGCACTCATTTACGGGATCTGTATCGATGACACAGCGGCGGTCCTGGTTCTCAAAACACTGGCCGCAGGCAGTGCAGCCACGGATGGTCTTCCCCCCCAGCTGCACGAGTTCGGTCTGTATCCCTTCATTCTCGAGCGTATCAAGCACGCGCTGGAGCAATACCGCGGTATTCCCGTTCTCTCTCGGGCTTCCATTGAATGCAACAACCTTCATTCTTCTCCTCCGGTTCGCTGCAGGAAAAACACCTCTTCCCGTGCAGCGGGACTGGAAAGGTATCTTCTCTCTGTGATAAAATCCTGGCGGAAAAAAGTATCAGGGAGGATTCGTCACCGGGCGCAGGAAGAGGAAGGCCACGACTGCACCGAGTACGGCAAGCACCATCACGTACGGAAAGACCCCCAGGTACGCTCCGGTCGACGTCCTGATAAAGCCCGCCAGCTGGGGGCCCACGATTGCTCCAGCGCCGTACGCGAGGAAGACCACCCCGTAGCAACGCGGGTAGTCACCGGTCCCGAAGTACTTCGCGGTTGCCGTCGGTGCAATGGCAAGCCAGCCCCCGAGGCATCCCCAGAGCAGGGCGAAGGCCACGATATAGACCGGTGATGAGGGGACCTGCCACATCAGGAGAGAGGCTGCGAAGATGAGGACAAACGAGAGGATGGCCGTGTTCCTCGGGTTGAGGCGGTCGGTGAGGGACCCGAATACCGGGCGTCCGCCCCCGTTGAAGATGGCAAAGAAGCCCACCAGCAACGTGGCAAGGCCTGCTTCGATCCCCACCACCTCGATCCCCACCGGCTTGGCGATGGAGATTGCCATCAGGCCGGCAAGGCAGCCGACAAAGTAGCAGAACCAGAGGGCCGCAAAGGTGCGGGTCCGGATCATCCGGGACCTCGTCAGCTCGCAGAACTCTACCACCCCGCTCGGGGGAACCGGGGCGGTCCAGTTCCGGGGCGACCACCCGGCCGGGGGGAACTGGAGCGGCAGGGAGAGGAGTACGATGAGAACGATAAACGCAATGCCGAAGATGCGGAAGGTGTTCATCACACCATAGAGTGCGATGAGGAGGCCTGCCAGGTTCGCCGTCACGAACGCCGAGAACCCAAACCCGAGCACCGTCAGCCCGACGGCAAGCCCCCGCCGGTCAGGAAACCAGCGGGCGGAGACTGCCACCGGGACACCGTAGACCACTCCGACTCCGATGCCCCCGATCACGCCGTACACCACGTAGAGGACCTCTATCGACCCGGCCACTGATGCAAGCAGCCAGCCGAGGCCCGTGAGAATGCCCCCCACGATGGTGGTCTTGCGGGGGCCCCACTCCTCGATATACTTCCCGGCGAGGGGCATGGCGATCGCGAAGAACGCGAGGAAGACCGAGAAGGGCAGGAGGACCTCGTTTGCCGTCACTTCCCTCCCGAGGATCGCCGAGTAGTGGGTGGTGAGGGGCCCTACAAAGACGCTCCACGAGTAGATGCTCCCGAGGCAGAGGTTGATGAGGAGGCCGAGGGCGATGAGGAACCAGCGTCCGCGTTCGGCGCTGGTCGAGAAGAGCGATATTTCCGTGGCATCTGTCACGAGGATCACCAAAAAATCGGAGGATTATTCCTCCAGGGTGGAGATGTCTCCCGGGTCCATACCGAGCTCCTTGGCCCGCAGCACGCGCCGCATGATCTTCCCGCTCCTCGTCTTGGGGAGCGCATTCACGTACTCGATCTCCGAGGGCATGGCGATGGGGCCGAGGCTCATCCGCACGTGGTAGATGAGGTTCTCGGTGAGCTTTGGACTCCCCTCAAACCCGACCCGAAGGATCACGAACGCCTTGATTGCGTTCCCCTTCATCGGGTCCGGCTTCCCGATGACGGCCGCCTCGGCCACCGCCTCGTGGGAGACGAGCGCACTCTCCACCTCTGCCGTTCCGATGTTGTGGCCGGCAACGAGGATGATGTCGTCCGCCCTTCCGAGGACCATGATATCGCCGTCCTCGTCCCTGACCGCGAGGTCGCCGGCCGTATAGCACCCCTGGATGGTGTTCCAGTACTGACGATATCTCTCATCGTTCCGGTGGACGGTCCGGAGCATCGCCGGCCACGGCTCCCGGATGACGAGGAAGCCCCCCACGCCCGGGGGTTTTGAGACCCCTTCACGGTCGACCACGTCCGCGACGACGCCGGGGATCGGCTTTCCTGCGAAGCCCGGTTTCATCGGCTCGCCGATCAGGGTGGTGATCATGTGCATCCCGGTCTCGGTCTGCCACCACGTATCAAGGATCGGACACCGCTCCTTCCCGATGACATGATAATACCACTCGAATGCTTCGGGGTTGAGAGGTTCGCCGACCGACCCGATGATCCGGAGCGAGGTGAGGTTGTACTTGTCCGGCCATTCCTCGCCGAACTTCATGAACATCCGGATGGCAGTCGGGGCCGTGTAGAAGATAGTCACCCCGAACTCCTCGATAATCTTCCACCAGATGCCCGGGTCAGGGTAGTCAGGGGTGGTCTCGGTGATCAGGATGGTGGCTCCTGCAGAGAGGGGACCGTAGACGATGTAGCTGTGCCCGGTGATCCAGCCAGGGTCCGCGGTGCACCAGAGGACGTCGTTGTCCTTGATATCGAAGATATACCGACAGGTATAGTAGACGCCCACATTATATCCGCCGCAGGTGTGCACGATCCCCTTCGGGGCGCCGGTGGTCCCACTGGTGTACAGGATGAAGAGCCGGTCCTCCGAGTCCATCACCTCGGGCTCGCATTCGGGTTCGACTCCCTCCATGATCTCGTAGAAATCCACCTCCTTCTCCGAGTAGAGCTCGATGAGCGGCCGCTCCCGCCGGAGCACAATGATACGCTCGACGCTGGGGGCGTTCACCACAGCCTCGTCCACGATGGACTTGAGGCCGATCCGCTTCCCCCGGCGCTTCCCCACATCAGCCGTGATGACCAGCTTTGCATCTGCGTCCCGTATGCGGATGTTGAGCGCGCTCGCCCCGAACCCTGCATAGACGATGCTGTGCATGGCTCCGATGCGGGCGCATGCGAGCATGGCGATGACCATTTCGGGGACAAGCGGCATGTAGATGCAGACCGGGTCGCCCTTCCCGATCCCCATCTTCTTGAGGGCGGCGGCAAACCGCATGACCTCGCGGAGGAGCTGCCGGTAGGTATAGATCCGCTCTTCCCCCTCCTCGCCACGCCATATCATGGCGAGCTTGTTGCGAAGGCCGTTCTGGACGTGGCGGTCAAGGCAGTTGCAGGTGATGTTGAGGGTCGCATTGGTGAACCAGCGGGCATCGGGATAGTCCCATTCACGGACGGCATCCCAGGGAGAGAACCATTCAAGCTCGCCTGCGATCTTCCCCCAAAAGCCTTCTGGATCGCTGAGAAAATCCCGGTATGTGGAGTCATAATCCTTCATCCAGGCCTGCTCCTTCACCGCAGGGTCCGGTAAATAGACTTTCTTTTCAAGTTTCACGTCAAATTTTTCTGCCATTTCATATACCTCTGTTTTACCGGCCAGGGAAACTTCTGTTCCTGTTGAGAACGCGCATACCAGTATAGATCACCGGATCGAGGTGATCCTTGCGGATGGATCTTCCCGCGGGTAGCAGGAAGGATAACTGGATTTAACATTATTAATCATGAAGAAAATTTAAAGATTATGGTTCGGAGACGAGCCGGTAGCCTGCATCCTCGATCGCCCCGGTGATCACTCTCGCGTGGGCCAGTGACCGCGTCTCAATCTCGAGTTCCACCTGGACGAAATTGAGGGGGAGCTGGGGGTCCGGCCGGATATGGTGGATGTCGAGGATGTTTCCCCGCTCCCTGGCGACGACCTCCAGCAGCCCGGCAAGCGTGCCGGGGCGGTCCTCGATCTTCACCCTGCACCGCATGATCCTGCCTTCAAGGGCGAGGCCCTTCCTGATGATCCGGGCAAGGAGAGGGATGTCCACGTTTCCCCCGCTGATGACCACGGCCACAGAAGATCCCGCGGGGATCGGGAGCCTCCCTGTGTGGAGGGCGGCAAGGCCCACCACCCCTGCCCCTTCCGCGATCTGCTTCTTCCTGGAGAGGAGGATACGCATAGCACGGGTGATCATCTCCTCTTCCACCACCGCGATCGCTTCCACCCACTCCTCCATAAGGGAGAACGGGAGGTCCCCTACCCGCGTGACCGCGATCCCGTCCGCCACTGAATAATCGGCCTCCACGGTCACCGGGCCTCCGGCCTTCCTCGCGGCACTTGCAGCCGGACATGCGGCCGCTTCTGCGCCGAGGATACGGATACCGGCCTCACTGGCCGCGACGGCGATCCCGCTGATGAGGCCGCCGCCGCCCACCGGGACGATCACCGCGTCCACATCGGGGAGGTCCTCGATGATCTCGAGCCCGATCGTCCCCTGTCCTGCGATGACGGCCGGATCATCGTAGGGGTGGATGAACGTCATCCCCTCCTCTTCTGCGAGGGTAAGGGCATGTGTGATGCTCTCGGCGAGGGTTTTGCCATGGATGATCACCTCTGCACCGTACCCGCGTGTCGCCTGCTCCTTGCTGACCGAGACGAACTCGGGCATCACGATGGTGGAGGGTATGCCGATCTCTTCGGCGGCCACCGCCACTCCCTGCGCATGGTTGCCGGCGGATGCCGCCACCACCCCCGCATTCCCGATGGTATCCTGCAGGGAGTGGATCTTGACCGTGGCACCCCGGACCTTGAACGAACCAGCCTTCTGGAGGTTCTCGAGCTTGAGGTAGACCTCCACGCCCGTCATCTCACTGAAGGAGGGGGAATAGACGAGGGGAGTTTTGATGATCCGCCCCTCCAGCACCGAGGCAGCCTCCCTGATTGCACGTACGGTGACCATGTGGTTCAATCGGCACTTGGATCATATAGTGCTTCGCTCGCCCCGAAACGCGAAGCATGATGTATGCAGAGGAATCACATAGATCGAGAGGAGATGGAGAGGGACAGGTTCGCATTCGGGGTCAATACCCTCATGGAGATCGACTCGGTGGAGGGGATGCGGCAGCTCCCGGACTCGTGCGTCGATGTCATTGTCACCTCTCCGCCCTATAATATCGGGATGGAGTATGGTCTTCACCAGGACACGCTCCCCCGGTCAGAGTACCTCTCCTGGATGGGGGAGATCGCCTCCGAGGGACGGCGGGTCTTAAAGGAGGACGGCTCCTTCTTCCTCAATATCGGGGGAAAACCCACTGATCCCTGGATCCCCTTCGACGTGATCGGGGAGTTCCGCCCCCATTTCTCGCTCCAGAACGTGATCTGCTGGGTGAAGTCCATCGCCATCGAGAAGTCCTCGGTGGGGAAACGCGAGGCCATCACCGGGGATATCGCGGTCGGGCACTACAAGCCGGTGAACAGCCGACGGTTTCTCAGCCAGTGCCACGAGCAGGTTTTCCATTTCACCCCTTCGGGAAGGGTGACCCTTGACAAACGGGCGATCGGCGTGCAGTACCAGGACAAGAGCAATATCGGCCGGTGGAAGACGGCGGTGGAGGACCTGCGGGACAGGGGCAATGTATGGTTCATCCCCTATTCCACCATCCGTTCACGTCGTGCGCATCCCAGCACGTTCCCCGAGAGGCTGCCCGAGCTCTGTATCCGCCTCCACGGCACCACGCAGCAGATGCTGGTCCTGGACCCTTTTATGGGCCTCGGGAGCACGGCCATCGCCTGCGTGCGACTGGGGGTCGATTTTCTCGGGTTCGAGATCGATCCCCGTTACCGCCGCATCGCAGAAGACCGCGTGCGCGAGGAGCAGGAAGCGGGAAAGAAATAACACCCCTCCTCTTCTACCTCTCTTTTACATGTCGGCGATGATCACGGTCACGGCTTTTGCAGCGGTCATCGTCCTGATCACCCTCATCATCACCAGGTACCACTTCCCTCCCTTCCCGGTCCTCGTCGGCGCCGCCCTCCTGTACGGGATCGTTGTGGGCAATGCAGGAACGGTGGCAGGAGAGATCACCGGAGGGATCGGTGCGGTCTTTGCACTCCTCGGGATTCCCATCTACTCGGGTGCGGTCATCGCGCAGGCGCTCCGGCAGGGAGGGTTTATCCCCAGAATTGCCGCGGACCTTGCTTCATTTTTACGCCGGCCCGCGCTTGCGTCCGGGTTTGCCGGCTATCTCCTCTCGATACCCTTCATGTGCTGTATCACGCCCTTCATCATCCTCTCCCCGATCGTCGAAC
>JAVVFN010000210.1:0-1178 GCA_032250645.1 Methanomicrobiaceae archaeon
CTCAATGTCCCCTGGAATGACCTCGGGAGCTTTGATGCCCTCTACCAGGCGATGGAGAAGGATGCAAACGGGAACGCCATAGAGGGTGAATACAAGGGGATCCGGTCCTCCGGAAACCTCGTCATCGGCGACCATCTCGTCACCACCATTGATCTCCATAATATGGCGGTCATCGATACCCGCGACGCATTGCTCGTCTCCCCCAGGTCGGCCTCGCAGCACATCCGGGATATCGTGGGAGAACTCAAAGCAGCCGGCGACGAACGTGCCGAGATGCACACCACCGTCTACCGACCATGGGGCTCCTACACTATCCTCGAGAACCGACCGCGCTACAAGATCAAGAGGATATCTGTCCCGCCCGGAAAGAGGCTCAGCCTCCAGATGCACCACCACCGGAGCGAGCACTGGGTCGTAGTGGAGGGGACCGCGAAAGTCACCGTCGGCAAGAAGGAGTATCTTGTCCCGAGCGGCGAGAGCACCTTCGTTCCTGCGGGAGTGAAGCACCGCCTCGAGAACCCGGGCATCCTTCCCCTTGAGATGATCGAGGTGCAGATCGGTGAATTCATCACCGAAGATGATATCGTCCGGTTTGATGATGATTTTGAACGGCTCTGATTGATTTTTCTTTTTTATCGAAATCTATTTTGGAGGATAGCGAGAACTGTACACCAGTGATGTGATGGCAAAAAAGGCACTGATCACGGGGATTACCGGGCAGGACGGTTCGTATCTCGCAGAATTTCTCCTTCATAAGGGCTACGAGGTGCACGGCATCATTCGGCGTGCTTCCACCTTCAATACGAAAAGGATCGACCATATCTATTTTGACCCCCATGATCCAGATGCCAGGATGTTTCTCCACTATGGGGATCTCACCGACGGGGAACAGATCACCAATGTCATCTACAATATCCAGCCCGACGAGGTCTATCATCTCGGTGCCCAGAGTCATGTGCGGGTAAGTTTTGACACCCCTGAATACACCGGCAATGTGACGGCACTCGGGACCACCCGCCTGCTCGAGACTATACGACGCAACGGAAGGCCGATCAGATACTATCAGGCATCGAGCAGCGAGATGTTCGGTGCAGCAGTTCCGCCCCAGAACGAAAACACACCGTTCATGCCGAGAAGCCCCTATGCCTGTGCAAAGCTCTACTCGTACTGGATGGCGA
>JAVVFN010000210.1:1188-2324 GCA_032250645.1 Methanomicrobiaceae archaeon
GAAAAATTACCGGGAGGGCTACGGCATGTTCACCTCAAACGGCATCCTATTCAACCACGAGTCCCCCCGCCGCGGAGAGACCTTCGTGACCCGGAAGATCACCCGCGGGATCGCATCCATCATTACCGGCCAGGAAAAGTATCTTTACTTAGGGAATCTCGATGCACGCCGTGACTGGGGTTTTGCACCTGAGTACGTGGAGGCGATGTGGAAGATCCTCCAGCACGACCGGCCCGACGACTTTGTAATCGGTACTGGAGAGACACATTCGGTCCGTGAATTCCTGGAGGAATCGTTCGGATATGTGGACCTCGATGTCGATGAGCATGTCCGTATCGACCCGAAATATTTCCGGCCCACCGAAGTTGAGGTCCTGATCGCGGATGCGCAGAAAGCTGCACACGACCTTGGCTGGAAGCCGAAAGTAACGTTCAAGGATCTTGTCCGGATCATGGTCGACGCCGACATGCGAGAAGCGGGACTTGAGCTTCCCGGCGAGGGAAACGAGATTTTAAAGAAGAAGTGTTCAGGCGCCTGGTGGGGGGTTCCGTGACATTCTGGGACGACAGGAGGATCCTTCTCACCGGAGGCGCAGGGTTTCTCGGATCCCACATCACCGAGCTTCTCGCAGAGCAGGGGATTAAGAAGGAACAAATCCGCATCCCCCGAAGCAGGGATACTGATCTTCGGAAATGGGAAAACTGTGTAGAAGCAGTCAAGGACACCGATATCGTTATCCACCTTGCCGCCCGGGTCGGTGGGATCGGATTCAACCGCGAGAATCCCGCGACGCTCTTCTATGATAACGCCATCATGGGTATCCAGCTTATGGAGTCTGCCCGGCAGGAAGGCGTGGAGAAATTCGTCCAAGTGGGCACAGTCTGTGCCTACCCGAAGTACACCCCGGTCCCTTTCAGGGAAGAAGATCTCTGGAATGGCTACCCTGAAGAGACCAACGCCCCCTACGGCCTGGCCAAGAAGATGCTGCTGGTCCAGTCGCAGGCCTATCGGCAGCAGTACGGTTTTAACTCCATCTTCCTGCTGCCTGTCAACCTTTACGGCCCGCGGGATAATTTCGACCCCGGCTCTTCCCACGTCATCCCGGCCCTGATAAAGAAATGCGTGGAGGCCGCCTC
>JAVVFN010000211.1:0-2312 GCA_032250645.1 Methanomicrobiaceae archaeon
GCAGCCGGCACCCCATCCGGACGCGGCACACGAGCTTCCTCAGGCCCCGGAACCCTCCGGGGCCCCGCCCGACCCGCGGCCTCACTCATCCGGTGCCGCCTCGACCTCTTTCCCGATGGCGCTGGGGCGCGCCCGGTTCCGCTGCCACGGGGACGGCGCGTTCAGTTCCCCTTCCGGCCACCGTGAGCAGTTGACCTTCTCCATCCGGGAATCCGACTCCAGGCACCAGTTGCATGCGGTGCACGTGACGATTTCCTTGGCCCTGCCTCCTGCGGCCTTCACCGGCCAGTCCGGGTCGCAGAGCAAGGCGCGGCACAACCCCACCAGATCGGCCTTGCCGGCTTCCAGGATCCCCTCCGCCTGTTGCGGGGTCCGGATCTTCCCCGCGGTGACGATCGGCACATCGTAGCCGGCATTGCGGACTTCCTCCCGGATGGGGTCTGCCAGGTACACGTGGGTCAGGTCCGGGAACCACCAGTCCGGGCTCATCCGGTGCCCGCTGTACCCGGACATCGGATCCGGCGGAGTGTCCGGGGGGGGCGGCGGCGCGTCCTCGAAACGGCTCCCGGCCGAGACACTGATGAAGTCCGCCCCCAACTCGGCGAGTTTCCTGGCGATGGGCCTGCTCTGGAGCAGGGTCGTGCCCTTGATCGTGAAGTCCTCTCCGTTGATCCGGACCCCCAGGGGGTAGTCCTCTCCCACCGCACCGCGCACCGCCTGGTACACCTGGATCGGGAGCCGCATCCGGTTCTTCAGGGACCCGCCGTATGCGTCGGTCCTCCCGTTCGTCAGGGACAGGAACGAGGAGAGGGTGTAGGCGTGGGCCATGTGGAGTTCGATGAAGTCGAATCCCGCGGCGACGGCCCTGCGGGCCGCCGCCACGTGCTGCTCCACGATGACCGGCAGGTCTTCCGGCTTGAAATCGGTCACCTTCTGCCGCCAACCACTCTTCGCAATCTTCAGGAAGTGCATGATCTGGATGCCCATGCGGGTTTGCGGATTCGCTTCCCGCACGGCCTCCACCAGCTCCCTCAGCTCCTCCGTACAGGAGTCATCGCTGATGCGAAGGTTGTAGGAGCTCCGCGAGGGCAGCACCACGGCCGCCTCGACCACGATGGAGCCCACACCGCCCCGGGCCTCACGCTGATATCTCGCCTTGAGCTCCGGGGTGACGTGGCCGTCCTCGGTGGCCAGCCCGGAAACCATCGACGTTCGCATGATCCGGTTGGGGAGGGTCAGGTTGCGCAGTTTGATCGGGGAGAACAGCTCTTCGTAGTTCATCGGGTCATCGCCTCCGGATTCCTGCTGTGGTAGGAAGTAACGAACTCAGGTTCCCGTGAAGACCACTGGCTTCTTCTCCAGAAACGCTGCCAGACCGTTTTCGGCATCCTGGGACAGAGCCACCCCTCGATACTCCTCGGACTCTATCTCCAGGGCATCTTCCAAGGGCCTCTCCAGGCCGCGGTTCACCGCCCGCTTGACGGCCTGGAGGGACAAGGGCCCGTGGCGGGAGATGCGTTGGGCGAGGTCGCCCACCTCCTTGCGGAAGGTTGTGGAGGGGTAGACCTTCTCCACGAGGCCGAGCTCCCAAGCCTCCCGGGCTGAGACCATCTCCCCCGAGAACAGCAGGAATTTGGCCCGGCCCGGCCCGATCAGCCGTGCCAGCAACTGCGTGCCCCCGTATCCCGGCATGACCCCGAGCTTGCCTTCCGGGAGTCCGAATTTCGCAGATTCCGAGGCGAGTCGAAGGTCGCAGGCGAGAGCCAGCTCGCACCCTCCGCCCAAGGCGTACCCGTTGACCGCGGCGATGACCACCTTGGCGGAGCGGTGGATATCGAGGAAGAACTCCTGCCCCCTGCGGACCAACTCCGGGCGCCCCGCACCGGCGGCCAGCAGTTCCCCCACGTCGGCACCCGCCACGAAGGCCTTTTCCCCGGCACCGGTGAGCACCACCACGGTGATGTCCCGATCCGCCTCCAACCCCACCCAGAGGGCTTGGAGCTCCTCGAAGACCTCCCGGTTCAAGGCGTTGAGGTAGTTTTGCCGGTCGATCGTGATGTGGGCGACCTTCCCCTCGATCTCGGACGTTACGGCCATGGACCGATCCCTCCTCGAACGGCGCTCCCTCGGGAGCATGCCGGTGCATCAACGTTGCGTCGCGCCAGCCTCCGCAACCAGCTTGCGCTCGATGTCCGCGCGCAGCTGCTTCTTGTCCGCCTTGCCCGCTGCGGTAAGGGGGATCTTCTCCACGAACTCGATCCTGGCGGGCAACAGGGCCTTTGCCGTACCCAGGTTCTGCAGATGGGCGATCA
>JAVVFN010000212.1:0-2305 GCA_032250645.1 Methanomicrobiaceae archaeon
CACAAGCCTGCTGGGGGGAGTCATCGGATTCTTCAAAGCACTCTTCTGGCCTGCATTCCTCATTTATGCATTGCTCAATTTTCTCGGGATGTGAAATTCCGAGAAATTCCTTTTTTTTACTGATTACAATCTTTCCCTCTGAATGATGTCCTCGAAGATCACTGGCGCATGAAACGCCGTGAGGACAGGGGTAGCCCACGCT
The DNA here is from genome assembly GCA_032250645.1 of Methanomicrobiaceae archaeon. Taxonomy (GTDB): domain Archaea; phylum Halobacteriota; class Methanomicrobia; order Methanomicrobiales; family Methanomicrobiaceae; genus JAVVFN01. The sequence goes on from JAVVFN010000212.1 coordinate 203, forward strand.
GTATTTGCCCTACTCTCCTCGTTCGAGAGCTGGGGAATGTGAACAATCCATGAACAAAATCTAAAAAAGATAATAATTATTCCTTCTTTTCCTTCTTCTTCCCTTTCTCCATTCCCTTCTCAACCGCGCTCTTTGCCGACTCCACGATATCGTCGATGGCCTTCTCGAGGTCCTGGCCTGCCTTGCGCACCTTCTTCTCGATGTGCGCACGCCCCTTCTCGGTCGTAAACAGGGACTTGGAAAGGTTGATGACATTGTCCACGGCCTTGTTCACCGAATTTGAGGTCTCGCCGATGAGCTTCTCGATCTCCGGGGTCTCATGTCCTTTCTGTTCGCTCCCGGGAGCGGGCGCTTCCTTCTCCTCCACCCATTTCCCGTCTTTAAAGACGCCTTTTTTCTCTGGCATGGTGATGGGTTTGGTTGCCGAACTTCAAAATGCTTCCCTGACTGACCGGTTCGGTTAATTACCGCATGAGGGTATGAGTACAGCATGGAGAGTGTAAGGATGACAATCGCGTTCCGAATTATCATCTCTCTCATCGTCCTTTGGGCATTCCTCTTCATCCCGGCAGGCTCGCTTCTTTACCTCGAGGGATGGGGCTACCTCGCGGCACTTCTCATTCCCATGCTCTTTGCCGCCGTCTATCTCCTCAAATATGATCCGGGGCTCCTGGAGCGGCGCGGAAAGATGGAAGAGCGGGAGCCCGCCCAGAAACGGATCGTCATCGTCTTCTCCATCTTCTTCTTTGCGGGTTTTCTCCTCGCTCCCCTGGACTGGCGGTTCGGGTGGTCGGAGGTGCCGTTCCCGGTGGTGCTGGCGGCCGATGCCATCATCGTCCTCGGCTATGTCATCGTCTTCCTGACCTTCCGCGAGAACAGCTATGCATCAAGAGTGGTGGAGGTCGAGAAAGGGCAGCAGGTAGTCTCCACCGGCCCCTATGCACTCGTCCGCCATCCCATGTACCTCGGGGTCCTCCTGATGGTCCTCTGCACCCCTCCCGCACTCGGTTCTTGGTGGGCGCTCGTCCCGATCCTCCCGCTCCCCTTCCTGCTTGCGCTCCGGATCCGCAATGAAGAGAAGGTGCTGGCAGAAGAGCTCCCCGGGTATCGCGAATACCGGGAGAAGACCCGCTACCGGCTCATCCCGTACCTGTGGTGAAGGTATCCGGCGGACAGAAACATTTTACCCTCCAATCGACACCACTCCTTGAGAGAAGGCGAATATTATGCTCTTTGAGAAGATCGTATTTGCCACCGACTTTTCCAGAGTATCTGACGGGGCGCTGGACTATGTCCTGAAGTTCCGGGAGGTAGGCTCAAAGGAGGTGGTCCTGGTGCATGTGCTCGATGTGACCGAGATGCGATCCGTCGTCGCCCAGCCATCGGGCATGGTGACACCGAGCGGCGAATTCGACCGCGAAGTGATGAAGAGGTTTCGGCGGAATGCGGAAGAGAAACTCGAGGCACTGGTGGTGCAGCTGGAGGATGCGGGCTTTCAGGTGCGGCCCCACCTGATCGACGGGATACCCTGGCGTGAGATCGTGAAGATCGCCGCAGCCGAGAAGGCAGACTGCATCGTGATGGGCTCCCACGGGCGAAGCAACGTGGTGCAGATGTTCCTCGGCTCGGTTACCGAGAATGTGATCGGGCATGCACACCAGCCGATCTTTGTGGTCCGCAGGGAAGCGGTACTTGAAAACAGGTGGTGGGAGACCGCGGAATAGGATAAGCCCCCGCAGGAGAGAAAAAGGTTGATTGCCCCGATCAGCGAATAAGTACTGCATTAAGAGGTAGATCCGGTGCTCTTTCACAAGATACTCTTTGCTACGGACCTCTCATCGGTCTCCGAGCGGGCGCTCGGCGTGGTGAAGGAACTCCGGGCTTCGGGCGCAGCTGAAGTGGTGCTGGTCCATGTGCTGGATGAACGGGATGCAGGAGAGCTCATGGCCCAGCCGTCGGGTGTCGGGGGTGATCCCGAGCAGGAGTTTGAGATCGGGATCCAGAAAAGGAAAGCCACCAATGCATGTAAATTTCATTTAATATGGTAGATATTAAAAATAAAATTTTAATTTTTCTTAAAAAACTTACTAGAAAAGAGAAATT
>JAVVFN010000213.1:0-2302 GCA_032250645.1 Methanomicrobiaceae archaeon
TCTGCGGGGAGGGTGTGGCCGTGGAGGTAGCCGGTCCCGTCGATGACCGCACCCCTCATCGGCAGCAGCTCGCCCTCCTCGAGAAATCTGGCCAGTCCCCCGTCATGGTTCCCCGGGATCACCCTGACCGGCACGCGTCTTCGGAGCGAGTCCATGATCCCGGGGAGCTCCCGGTACTCCTGCCGGGTGGTGAGCGGGATATTGTGCTTGACGTCCCCGAGCAGGAGGAGGAGGTCGGGGTCCGTCTCGTCGATGCAGGCAAGGGCCCGCTCGAGCCGCTCGCCACTCCCGCTCCCGATATGCACGCCCCTTGATGCGAGGTGCGACTCGATCCCGAAGTGGAGGTCGGCGAGCACCAGCACCCTCTCCCTGTTCTCGACGAGGAGGGCAGGGCCTCGTTCGATGAATACAGGCCTCATAGCAGCCGGACAGTTTCCGGGGTGGGCATGTAGCAGTCCCCCTCTACGAGCAGGTCCTTGATCACCTTCCGGACCATTGTTGCAAAGACTCCCTGCTCCGCTGCCCGGTCTTCGAGCTCCTCCACCCGCATCGGGCCGGCATGCCCGGAGAGGATGCCGACCACGATCCCGCGCGGGTCGGGGATGGTCGGTTCCGGAGCCTCCCGGACGCTCATCAGGGAGACCTGGACGATCCCGGCAAGAAGTTCGAGCGACCCCTCCCCGTAGTGCTCGAGCGCGAGCCCTGCGTCAGGGTCTGCGCCTCTCCCCTCTGCAACGCCGCGGAGGTGCTCCATCCTTGCAATGGTGTGCTCGGCGGTGGAGAGCACCCAGAGGTCGCGGACCTGCCGGGTCACCACCGTGACTGCCTCGGGCTTGACCGCGAGCACCTTCCTCCCTGCAAGCGAGAGGCGGAGGAACCCGCCGGTGGCCGCGACAAAGACGGGAGGGGAGAGCGCACGCATGACCTCGCAGAGCTCCTCCTGCTCCCTTCCGGCAAGGAGATGGAAGACGCCGCTCGCGTCGGCCACCCGGGCCTGCACGTACGACCCGCCCATCTCGCCCGCCTCGGTGCACGCCCCGGCAAAAAAGATGCGCCGGTACCGCCCTCCCGAGGGCGTGAGCACCGAGAGTCTCCATGGCGGTTCGCCGTCCTCCGCCACCCATGTGGTCGACTGCAGTTCTGCCGCAAATATACGCCCTGCCGCCTCCACCGCCGCTCACCTTCCTCCGGGATGCTGGTGCACCATATGCTTTTGTACTATTCGCGAGCGTGTGCCTAATACTTGATCGATGGGGCACCGTGCAGAAACAACAATCTCTTTTCATTGATGGCACCCATGGGTGTGTATGCAGGGTACCCACACCATCTGGATCGAGAAATACCGGCCCAGGAAACTTGCAGACATGGTGGGGCAGAAGGAGATTGTGAAGCGCCTGCGGTCGTACGTGGAGAGCGGAGACCTCCCGCACCTCCTCTTCTCCGGCACCGCCGGGGTGGGGAAGACGACTGCCGCGATCGCCCTTGCCCGGGAATTTTTCGGCGAGAACTGGCAGATGAATTTCCGGGAGCTGAACGCCTCTGACGAGCGCGGCATCGATGTTGTGCGTACCCAGATCAAGCAGTTTGCACGGACCTCGCCCCTCGGGGGCGCGGGCTTTAAGATCCTCTTCCTCGACGAGGCCGATGCCCTCACCCCCGATGCGCAGGCCGCGCTCCGCCGGACAATGGAGAACTACGCGATGACCTGCCGGTTCATCCTCTCCTGCAACTACTCCTCCAAGATCATCGACCCCATCCAGAGCCGGTGCGCGATCTACCGGTTCGGGCCCCTCGATGCGGAGGCGATTGCAGAGGAGGTCGGCCGCATCGCAGAGGCGGAAGGCCTGAGCGTCGAGGACGCGGCGATGGACGCCATCGTCTTCATTGCGCAGGGAGATATGCGGAAGGCAATCAACGCCCTGCAGGGGGCGGCAATCATCGACCCGGTCATCACCGCGGTACTGCTCTTTTCGGTGACCGCCTCGGCCCGCCCGGAGGAGATCGAGGAGCTGCTCGGGGCCTGTATCGAGGGCGACTTTGTGGGGGCGGAGCATGTGCTCCATACGCTCCTTGACCGGAGGGGGATCTCGCCTGCCGAACTGATCGGCCAGGTCTTTCGTGCACTCCTCCGCCGGGAGATGGACCGGGACCTGAAAGTCGCGATGATCAGCCAGCTCGGGGAGACCGATTTCCGGATCAGCGAGGGGGCGAGCAGCGATATCCAGATGGAGGCTCTGGTCGCCGGATTCGTGCTCTCCGCCCGCGGAAAAGGGGCGAAATAGATGGAAGAGGCGGTAATCAC
>JAVVFN010000214.1:0-2258 GCA_032250645.1 Methanomicrobiaceae archaeon
CTCCCGGACGCTCAAAGAAGAGGTGCAGCGGCTCTACAACGTCCCCGAATGGAAGGTCGAGGTGGTGCCGAACGGGATCGTCCCCGAGCAGTTCTATGCCCCGGTGGACCGTGCGGAGGTGAAGCGCGAGTACGGCGTCCACCCGGACGCCCCCCTCGTCTTCTTCGGGGGGCGTATGACGTTCCAGAAGGGGCCGGACATCCTCATTGCCGCGATCCCGGAGATCCTCAGGAAGAGGTGGGATGCCCGGTTCATCTTTGCGGGAGAAGGGGACATGCGGGAGGCGCTTCAGATGAAGGCCCGCCGTCTCCCGGCAGCCTTCCTCGGTTTCGTTCCTGATACGGCGTTCATCAACCTGCTCAACTCCAGCGACATCGTGGCGATCCCGAGCCGGAACGAGCCCTTCGGGCTGATCCTGACCGAGGCGTGGAGTGCGGAACGCTGCGTGGTTGCCTCCGATGTGGGGGGTCTTGGCGAGAATATCGACAATTTCGTCAACGGCATCAAGGTTCAGGACGACCCGTCCTCGCTTGCAGAAGGGGTCAATGCCATCATCGATGACCGCTCCGGCATGCGGTCGCTCGGGATGGCAGGGAAGGAGAAAGTACTCCGCAAGTTTCGGTGGAACCGGATCAGTAACCGGATGATGGACGTGTACGGCGAGGCGCTCGGGTAGGTGGCGCGAAGATTTACGTCCCCTCCTGCCAATGGAGATTTACCAAAGATGCCTCTCCAGAGAGCGACCAGAGGAAGAGTCATGGATATCAAACCGGACCCGCCATCACACTCCCCGAAAAAAGGACGAAAGAAAATGTCGAAAAAGAGCCTTAAAATTGCGATATTCTGCTGGGAATCGCTCTACTCGGAGCGGGTGGGGGGCCTTGCTCCTGTGGCGACCCGCCTAGCCGAGATGGCGGCAGGGGAGCACGAGGTCCACTTCTTCACCAGGGGCGAAGGTGGCGAAGAAGAGATCGGAGGCGTCCACTACCACTACTACTCCCCCCGTGGGGAAAACATCGTTCAGTACTGCCATGATATGAGCATAGGCCTCCTTGAACAATGCAGGGAAGTGGACCGGCCATCCTTCGATATCCTCCATTTTCACGACTGGCATTTTATCGACGCCCTCCAGAAAGTCAAGGACCGGAGGACCATTCTCTCGTTCCACTCGACCGAATACGGGAGGAACGGGGGCAAGTTCGGGGACTGGTGGGAGTTCAAGGAGATCTCCGGCAAGGAGTGGTTCGGGGCACACATCGCAAAGACCCTCACCACCGTCTCCAACACCACCAAACACGAGATCATATGGCTCTACCACGTGCCGGAAGAGAAGATCCATGTGGTGCCGAACGGCATCAACCCGGACGAGTACCGCGTCGGCGTCGATCCCGGGGCAGTGCGGCAGAAGTACGGCATGCACCCGGTCACTCCCCTCGTCTTCTTCGTGGGGAGGCTCGTGTACCAGAAGGGGCCTGACATGCTCCTCGATGCCGTGCCGCTCGTCCACCGGAAACGCCCGGACGCGCAGTTCCTCATTGCCGGAGAGGGGTACATGCGCCAGTACCTGGAGGAGAAGGCTGGCTCGCTCCCGGTCAGGTTCCTCGGTTTTGTCTCCAACCACGACCACCTTGAGCTCCTCAACTCTGCGGATATCGTGGTGATCCCGAGCCGGAACGAGCCCTTCGGGCTGGTGCTCACCGAAGCGTGGAGCGCGGAGCGCTGCGTGGTCGCCTCTGACGTGGGCGGCCTTGCCGAGAATATCGATAACTTCGTCAACGGGATCAAGGTGCCGGTGCGCCCAGAATCCTTTGCATGGGGGATCAATTACCTCTTCGAAGAACCCGGGTGCATTCGTGATTTCGGCCTTGCCGGCCGGAAAAAGGTCGAGGACCGCTTCACCTGGGACACCGTGGGCGGGAGAATGCTCGAGATCTATGCCGATGCGGCAACAAGATGAGAGGTGCGGGATGGCGGGCGAGGTTCGGCACGGGTGCGATCTGATCTCCGAGTACGATGTCTTCCTCTTCAAGCAGGGGGAGCACTCCGAGCTGTACCGGAAACTCGGTTCCCGCCCGCTGAAGATGGAGGGGGAGGAGGGGACCTACTTTGCGGTATGGGCCCCGAACGCCATCAGGGTCACGGTCACCGGCGACTTCAACGGGTGGGACCACGCCTCGCACCCGCTCGCCCCCCGGTGGGACGAGTCCGGGATCTGGGAGGGGTTTATCCCCGGTGTAGAGGCAGGGGCACGCTACAAG
>JAVVFN010000215.1:0-2231 GCA_032250645.1 Methanomicrobiaceae archaeon
CCCCAGGTCGGCCGATCCGGCGATCATCAGCAGGTCCCGGCCCACCACCGCGTCCAGCACCGCCGATCCGGCCACGGCGGCCACGTCGTCGCCCACCCGGCCGGTCACCGTCACGCTGGGAGAGACCACCCGCACCGACCCGCCGACCAGAGTGTCAAATCCGGGGACCGGTCGCTCGCTGTTCTGGCGTTCCACGTCCTCGATCCACGCCATCTCGGCCGGGTGCGCCGCGATGCTGCACCTGGTAACCTGCTGGACAGCACGTGCCGCTCCCATATGGTCAGGGTGCGAATGGGTCAGGATGATCAGGGCAATTTCTGATGAGTCGCGGCCGGCAGACCAAATTGAGGCGAAGATCTGCTCTTCGCATCCTGCCACTCCAGTATCGATGAGAGTGATCGACTCGCCGTACACGAGATAGGAGTATACGAACCGTCCGAGTAAGATGCCGGGCGCAACCGGGATCCTGAACGTGTGCCTGAGCGCGTAAATCGATGGTGCAATTTGCATAGGGATCAGGAGCCCGATGTGATCTGTGTGCCCGCATCCCCGGCCACGATCGCCCCGATAGCAGAGAGCGCCCCGATGGCGGCACGATTTTTCGTCTCTTCCACGAACTGGCAGGCTGCCTCCACCTTCGGCCCCATCGATCCCTCCTCAAAATGATGGCCCCGCAGGACGGAGGGGGTGGCGGTGCGGAGGAGCTGTGCAGACGGTGTCCCCCAGTCCAGATAGACGCCTTCGACATCGGTGGCCATGATAAAGAGGTCGGCCCCGAGCTCCCGTGCAAGGAGCGCGCTGGCAAGGTCCTTGTCGATCACCGCCTCCACCCCCTCCAGCACCTCACTTTCACGAGAGTGGAACGAGGTGGGAATCCCCCCTCCCCCTGCACAGATGACCACCACGCCCTTCTCAAGGAGCCAGCGGATGGGCCTTATCTCAAAGATGCGCTTCGGACGCGGGGAAGGCACCACTCTGCGCCAGTACGCCCCATCCTCCTTAAAGTCCCAGCCCTTCTCCTCGGCGATACGCTCGGCTTCCCGCTTTTTATAGACCGGCCCCACAAACTTGGACGGATGAGAGAACGCCGGATCTCCGGGGTCCACTTCCACCATGGTAAGAATCGTTGCAAGGGGGATCTCGGTGGGAAGAATATTCCCGAGCTCCTGCTCGATCACATAGCCAATCATCCCCTCCGTCTGGGCACCGAGCACGTCCAGCGGATAGGCCTCGACCTCCGAGAAGCTGGCAGACTGGAGCGCAAGAAGGCCGACCTGGGGGCCGTTCCCGTGAGATAGCACGAGCTCGTGTCCGACGGCAACCGGTGCCAGCGCCCTTGCGGCGGTCCGCACATTCTCCCTCTGCATCCCGGCGGTCAGCGGCTCTCCACGCCTGAGGAGGGCATTACCCCCCAACGCAACCACGATACGCAATCGATCACCTGCACTGTAAGCCAGTCTCCATCCCCACCTTTATGAACTGTTCTGATCAGGACCCTGCAAGGGGGGAGCCGGGAAGGATTGATCCCAACCATAAATTAATATAGAATCGGAATCATTAGACTCCATAGCAAGGGAATTAGGCACAGAATCCGCACAAATGTCAGCATTTTCCATCTGTGCCGGTTTTTTCACGATCGCATCTCTGGTGCATTCAACACACGAGGGAGAAGATGGCAACACCACGATATCTCACACATCTGGAGAGTGTAAAGGGACTGGGACATGAGGAGCGTCAGAAGCTCGAGAAAGTAATCGAAAAATTCCCGTTCCGTGCCAACGAGTATTACCTCTCACTGATCAACTGGGATGATCCGGCTGATCCGATCCGGAAGATTATCATCCCTGAAGAGGAAGAGCTCGAGGCGTGGGGGAGGCTCGATCCATCGCTGGAATCGGACTACACCATCGCACCGGGCCTGCAGCACAAGTACGACCAGACGGCCCTCCTTTTAGTCAGCGACCTTTGCGGGGGTTTCTGCCGTTTCTGTTTCCGGAAACGCCTATTTATCGAGAAGAAACGGGAGGTGATCAAGGAGGTCGCAGATGAGCTCGAATATATCGCGGCACATCCTGAGATCACCAATGTCCTCCTCACCGGGGGCGACCCGCTCATCCTTGCCACCTCGCGGCTGGAGAGCATCATTCGCAGGATCCGAAAGATCGACCACGTGAAGATCATCCGGATCGGGAGCAAGATCCCGGCATACTTCCCTCACCGGATCGTAAACG
>JAVVFN010000216.1:0-2200 GCA_032250645.1 Methanomicrobiaceae archaeon
CCCGGTCCCGTCCAGATCCACCTTTACGGTCTTGAGCTCTTCCCCCCTGGCCATGCGGCTGAGGATTTCCCTCGACATGTCGGGAAGCAGCGTGTTGGTGAGGATGTGGTCCACGTTGCGGGCGCCGCTCTCCACCTCGGTGCAGCGCTTTGCGATTGCATCCACGATCTGCTCGTCGTAGGTCATGGTGATGTTCCGGTTCTCCTGCATGCGCTTGACAATGCGGCCCAGCTTGAGCCTGATGATGTGACGCATGCTTGTATCGGTGATGGGGAAGTAGGGCACGATCTTCATGCGGCCGAGGAAGGCGGGCTTGAAGTGCTTGAGCAGCTCCGGCCTGACCATCTCCCCGAGGCCCACATGGTCGGGCATGGTCTCCTCGTCGGCGCAGGACTTCATGATGAGGTCCGTGCCCAGGTTGGAGGTGAGGATGATCCGGCGCCCTTCCCCGTCTTCCATGTTCCCCTTGTCGAACACCTGGTAGAAGAGCTCCATCACATCGGGGTGGGCCTTTTCCACCTCGTCGAGGAGCACCACGCTGTAGGGTCTCCTGCGGACAGCCTCGGTGAGCACGCCCCCTTCCCCGTATCCCACGTAGCCCGGCGGCGACCCCTTGAGGCTGGAGACCGTGTGGGCCTCCTGGTACTCCGACATGTTGATGGTGATCACGTTCTGCTCGCCGCCGTAGAGGAGTTCGGACAGGGCGAGCGCCGTCTCGGTTTTGCCCACCCCGCTCGGGCCCACGAACATGAAGACCGCGGTGGGCTTCGACGGGTCTTCGATCCCTGCGTGCGAGGTCTGGATCATCTGCGCGATGGCGGCCAGGGCGTGATCCTGGCCGATGATGCGCTCGCCCAGCAGCTCGTGCATCCTCAGCACGGTGTCGATCTCGTCTGCCTGCATGCGGCCCGTGGGGATCCCGGTCCACCCCGAGATCACCTCGGAGACGGTCTGGCTGTCCACGGCGATCTGGATCAGCGGGGTGTCCCCCTGGAGTGCCGCCAGGTCCTTTTCCAGCTTCTTGAGCTCCTTCTGCTTCTTTCCGATCTCCTTGCTCCCCGGCTCAGAAGCAAAGAGGGTGTTGATCTGCTCACGGTTCTCGATGATGCGCTTTGCCAGGTCCATCTCCTTTTCCCACTGTTTATTCAGCGCATCCAGGCGGGAAGCGGTCTCTTTCTTCTGCTTCTGGAGGGCCTTGATCCGCTCTGGGTGCTCGTGCCCCATGAGCCCTTCCTTCTCCAGGGACTTGATCTCGCGCTCGATGTGGGCGATGGTGCGGATCGCATCCTCCACCTCGGGGGGACTGGTGGTGAGTCCGATGGCCACCCGCGCACAGGCGGTGTCGAGGACGCTCACCGCCTTGTCGGGGAGCTGCCTGCCGGATATGTAGCGGTGGGAGAGCTTCACGGTGTCCACGAGGGCCTGGTCGGTGATCATGACCTTGTGGTGATTCTCGAGGAACGGTGCGATGGCGCGCATCATGACATAGGCCTTGTCCTCCTCGGGCTCTTCCACCTTGATGACCTGGAACCTCCGGGCCATGGCCGCATCCTTCTCGAAGTATTTCTTGTACTCGGCCCAGGTGGTGGCGGCAATGGTCCTGAGCTCTCCCCTGGCAAGGGCCGGTTTGAGCAGGTTCGCGGCGTCGCCGGACCCGGCGGCACCGCCGGCGCCGATCAACGTGTGTGCCTCGTCAATGAACAGGATGATGGGGACAGGAGAGGCTTTCACCTCGTTGATCACCGACTTGAGACGATTTTCAAACTCGCCCTTGATCCCGGCGCCGGCCTGAAGCAGGCCCAGGTCAAGGGTGTGGATGGCGACATTCTGCAGAATCGGCGGCACATCGCCCTCGGCCACCCGCAGGGCGAAGCCCTCCACCACGGCGGTCTTGCCCACCCCTGCCTCACCGGTGAGGATGGGGTTGTTCTGCCTGCGCCGGATCAGGATGTCGACCATCTGCCTGATCTCGAAGTCCCTGCCGATCACCGGGTCGATCTTCCCGTCTTTTGCCATCTGGGTGAGGTTCACCGTGTACTGATCCAGGGCCCTGGGACCGCCCTTGGGGATCGCTCCCGGGGCGCCCGCCTCCTGCTGGGTCATGGGGGTTTCCCGATCTTCTGCAGAGCCTGCGCAGATGTCCAGGAGGCTTTCCTTGAGGGTTTCCAGCGAGATCTTCCGGAACAGGGCGGAGCTCTCG